>NZ_DJHG01000092.1:0-6220 GCF_002432955.1 Mesotoga sp. UBA5825
CCTTGAGTATTGCCAGCGACATTACTGCAACAAAAATGGTCGGCCAGGGAAGAGCCCCCATTCTCAAGGCGACGTACATTGAACTGGTAGTGATGATTATCGACCCGAGCGCCCCTATTACCAGGCTCCTAAACGTCAACTGCTTTGAACTACCTTCTTCCAGCGACACTCCAGTGTTCTTCACGCTCTGATCCTCCTGTGAACCGACAAAAGAAAAGGCCCGGGCAGTCTTTCTTATACAGACGAATCTCCGCGAGATTTACTTCAAAGAGAAGACCGAGATCACTGTTCAGAAGTATCGATCGGATCGATTCCTATCGAGTTGAGCCACTCAACAGCAATCCTTGTCAAGTTCTCACTTTCGAATTTGAACCATGCGTCCTTGTATTCTCCGTGATGTTCGAGAAATGTGCGGAACTTAGAGAATGCACCTCTTCCCGAAATCTCGTAATAGACTTCATCCCTGACGCTTTCTTCTACTCTTGTGTAAATGAACTCTTCGATCAGTGCGAATTTTTCCCCTGGAGTAATCCACGGTATATCCTCGAATCTTTCCGATTCATCGCCGCAAAACAAGTCATAATAAGTGTACAAATCTTCGATTCTCATCCAGGAGTACTTCAGAAGCTCTTCAGTTATCTCTTCTCTTTCAACCTCGCAGTTTACTAGTTCATCCGGAAAACAATCTTCTTGATAGAAGATGATCTTTCCTGTCTCCGTATCTAGATACGAAATCGCGTCGTACTCTCTCTGGTCAATATCCATCAAATTGACCAACATATCGATGTCGATCGGCAGTCTTTTCATAGTGCTTCACCCTTATGGGCAAACCTGTATTCCAATCAACTTGTTTTGCCCGGTACCAGTTTACAACATTCTGGCTTCGACGACGAAAGTCAAAATGATTCAATTCCGAGACGCTTCCGAAAAACCTTGTTTCCAAAGTTATTTTCGCAATCCCTTCGCCAGTTTTCCTCCAGTGAACTGAAGAAGCTGACTGATCGCCACGAGAACGATCACTGCGTAGAGAACCACGTCCCACTGAAACCGGTAGTAACCATAGTTGATCGCCAGCTGACCGAGACCTCCGGCCCCGACTGCACCCGCTATGGCGGTGTAGGTTACGAGATTGATCAAGAGTACGGTTATGTTGCCTATCTGATCGGGCAGTGTTTCCGGTATCAGAACCTTTGTGACCATCTGCCACTTGTTCAATCCCATTGAGTTTGACGAATCGATTATTCCCGAAGGCACGGCATTGAAAGAATTCTCCGAAAGCCTCGCCATGAAAGGTATAGCTGCAATAGTAAGATTGAAGATCGCGGCATTCGGCCCGATTATCGTTCCCATTACGTTTTTCGTAACGGGAATCAGAAGCAACACGAGAATAATGAAAGGTATTGATCTGAAGATATTTACCAGCAGATCGAGCAACGCATAGAGGGTCTTCAACCTTCGTGATCTTGAACAGAGGTAAAGACCTACGCCTAGCGGAATACCGAAAACAGTTGCCAGGAAACCGGAGAGAAGAAGCATGTATAGAGTTTCGAGCGTCGCCTTAAGTATTTGTGAGAACATCAGCGGACCTCCTCGAGAAAGAAGACGGAGTCCCTAAGTTTCTCTATGAACAGATCCTGTTTATGCCCATCAATCGCGATGATCATTGTTCCGAAGGGTCCGTTCTTCAGCTCTTCGATCTTCCCGTACAGAATGTTGATCATTATATCGTACTCCCTTGCTATCTCCCATAAAACAGGTTCGTGGGTACGCTCGCCCCAGAAGAGTACTCTCAAGAGCCGCTTCTGCCCGGAAAGGACGCTTGCTTCCAGCTCGAGAGGGCTTCCAAAGTCACTCACTTCATTGTTCTCGATCTTGACGAAGAATTCGTGCGTAGGTCCGAAGAAGTGCAGCTTCCCATTCTGCAAATACGCGACTCTGTCACAGGTTCTCTTAATGACATCCATATCGTGGGTTACGACCGCGAAGGTGACACTGCGTCTTTCGTTGAGATTCACTACAAGGTCGAGAAGTCTGCCCGTAGTCCTCGGGTCGAGAGCGGAAGTGGGTTCGTCTAGAAGAATCAGCTTTGGATCCATTACGAGAGCGCGGGCGATCGCCGCTCTCTGCTGTTCGCCGCCGGAGAGCTGCGAAGGGTAGGCGCTCAGCCTGTGATCCAGGCCGAGCTCCGAAACGATACTCATAACTCTTTCCCTGATCTCGCCCCTGCCGATTCCCTGAATTTTCAGAGGAAAAGCGATGTTCTGGTAGACGGTTCTGTAGCGAAACAGGTTGTAGCTCTGGAAAACCACTCCTATCTTCTTTCTAATGCTCCTCACTTTGCTTTCGTTAAGCCCGACTATGTTTTGGCCGTCGAACATGATCGATCCGCTGTCCACCGGCTGGAGTAGGTTAAGGGTACGGAGCAGAGAGGTTTTCCCTGCTCCCGACAACCCTACGATTCCGACAATCTCGCCCTCTTCGATAGAGAAGCTGACATCATCGAGGATCTTTCTCCTTCCCGATTTGTCTTCGAAAGAGAGGTTAAGTCTTTCAACGCTCAGTATCAAAGCACTAAACCTCAGAAGACGGGTACTACCGCACCATCATACTTTTCGTTTATGAAGTCTCTTACCTTCTCCGACGTCAAAACACTGATGAGAGCTTCGAGCCATGCTTCGCCTTTGTCAGTTTCTCGAATTGTGATTATGTTTGCGTACGGAGATTCACCACCTTCAATGAACTCCGAGTCTTTGACTGCATTTAGGTTGATGGTAAGAGCGTAATTGGTGTTAATGACGGCACCGGCGACGGTCTTGTCGTCTGTGTAGACCCTTGGAATGAACCCGGCCTCGATTTCAACAAAGGTCAACTGCCTTGGGTTCTCTTTGATGTCCAGAACTGTGGATTCCAGCTTCGAAGGATCCTTGAGCTCAATAAGCCCGTTGTTGTGAAGCAGAATGAGAGCTCGGCCCTCGTTTGTCGGATCGTTCGGAACAGCGATCTTATCACCTGGTGCGAGCTCTGAAAGAGGTTTCTTGAGAAAGAACCCCATTGGCTCGACGTGAATGGCCTTTGCTGAGACCAGCCCTTTTATTCCTCTTTGTGAAGTGAAGGACTCCAGATAGGGTACGTGCTGGAAGTAATTCGCGTCGAGTTCCCCTGTGGAAAGGGCGATGTTTGGAAGCACATAGTCATTGAACACAACGATTTCCAGCTCATAGCCCAGCTCGGCTAGGTCGGCCTTGATTACCTCGAGAATCTCGGCGTGGGGAACTGGAGTGGCGCCAATCCTGATCTTCGTGGTACCGAACGCAAATACGACTCCCAGTAGAACCAGTAACACTAGAAACTTCTTCATACAAATCCCTCCTGATATAAAAAAAGGGCGTCTCCTTTGAGACGCCCTGCTTCTATTTTCTCAGGTACAGCTAAGCACCCGAAGAAACAAGGGCGTTGCCGTACATCATCATAGCTTTTCTGTTTTTTCCTCTGTAAGTCTTATTGTTCATATGCAAACCTCGCGTTCGTTTAGCTCATTATAGCTCAACGACTCTTTCCAGAACAAGTCGATATTGTAAATAAAAGCTCGTGCCTGTTCCAGAGTCAGTTAGATTCGTTGTAACCAGAAATCCTTATGAACCGATTACCGTCATCTCTTTCCTTGTAGCAGGCTTTCAGAAGCCTGCAACTGGTTGTTTTCGGGTCTTTGCAGACCAGAAAAGTGAACGAGAGATCCTTCGCTCTTCCCTTAAGCAGTTCCATGCTCAATGTGGAAAGCAGGCTGTCGAGCCGCTTCTCTTCTTTTTGTCCGTACATCCTGGAATTCTCGTCGGTCTTAACCATTTCATTCCAGAGATTCTCCGTGATAACTACCGGCAGTTTGATCCCAACCCTCTTCGCAAAAGGCGTAACATCAACCAAACCCCCGTCGAGAAAAACAACCGATCGGGAGTTTAGTGATGCTTCTCCAATGCTCATTGATAGCACCTCCATACATAATAAGTGTTATTATTACCATAACATCTTAGAAAGACCGTCGCAAAGGCAAACAAGAGACTCCCCGGTTGTCTGGAGCTGTTTAGGCCGGTATATCTGACAAAGCCTCTGAAAACCGTTACAATTCGAATCTTAATTGCCGATTATTTTTATCAGAACTCGCTTTCTTCTCATACCGTCCAGTTCATAGTAGAAGATCTGCTCCCATGGTCCAAAGTCCAGTCTTCCCTCAGTAACGGCTACCACAACTTCCCTACCCATAACGGTTCTCTTCAGGTGGGCGTCCGCATTGTCCTCGAATCCGTTGTGTTCATACTGCGAGTAAGGTTTCTCGGGCGCAAGCCTTTCCAGCCATTTTTCGAAGTCATTATGAAGCCCGGATTCATTGTCGTTGATGAACACACTTGCAGTTATGTGCATTGCGTTCACGAGCAGAAGTCCTTCCTGGATTCCGCTTTCTTTGAGCGCTCTTTCGACATCTGGAGTGATATTGATTATCTCTCGCCTGGTCGCGGTGTTGAAGAAAAGTTCCTTCCTGTATGATTTCAAATCCTTCACCTCCTAATCGATTAAAACACGTAAGGAATTAGCCGCCACGTCTTCTTGCAGTAATCCCTATAAGCATCTCCGAAGATGTATTCGAGATTTCTTTCCTCCACGACGATTCTGTACAGTATGCCTGTCGTCGGGAGTATGAAAGCAAGGATCGAACTGAGCGGGTAATCGAAGACGACCGCAAGACCCAGAAAGCCTGCTATCTCGGCGGCATAGGCAGGATGACGGATTACTCTGAACAGTCGATCCGTTCTCAGCTCTTGACCGGGAAGGGCCCCTACATCGATTGCAAAGGAAGAGCCCAGCTGCCTGACTACGAGGAAACGGACCACGACCGCGAAGATCATCGATGCAACCCCAACCCATCTATGAGGACGGAACGGCATCATGAACGCTTCCTTTGAGCTGCCGTCGACAGCCACCGCTCCAAACATGCCAGATAGAACGAAAGCAAGCATAATGTACTTCGATCGTTTCTCCTGGAGTTTTCCACTGATCTCTCTGTTGTGAAAGAAGAAAAGATAGATGTCAAATCCGACCCAGAAAATGAGAACGAAGAAGAAGAACAGTTGACCAGACATAACGAAACCTCCAGGAGAAAGTGAATGCAATTCAATTCTATCATCAGACCAGGGTGAAGAAAATCTCACATCAAAGCCCTTGCTGGATGTCTTCCGACTGTAACTGTTAGCAAATGTGGGGGTGCGGCAGATGTAGTAAAATTGTAATACAGGTGGTGATGAGATGATTTTTGGAAAAGGTGAGAGAGTACTATTCTTTCGCTTCGAGGATGGCGAGGATTTCATTCACACTCTAGTTCATACACTTACGGAGAACAACCTGGATTCACTTGTTGTTATCAGCGGAATAGGAATGTTGAGAGATTTCGAGATCGGCTGGTACAACGTTTCCAAAAAGCAGTACGAAAAGGAGATGATCTCTGTTCCTCATGAGCTCATTCACATATCGGGAAACGTATCGTCGAAGGGCGGTTTTCCATTCCCGCATCTTCACGTTGCGTTAGCCGGACCTTCGAGAAGCGCAGTTGGCGGCCACCTGTTCGCAGGAACAGTGTGCAACACGACGGAGCTCTTTGCCGTCAGGACCGGTGACCTGAAACTCACCAGAGATGCTTCCGGCGCCGCAACGCCTCTGGAATTCAGAAAGTGAGTCCATCAAATTGAGATTCCTTCACTGCTCCGATATTCACCTGGGGAGAAGACCGATCGGCTCCCCGAACAGCCCCTATTCGTCTGCAAGATACGAAGATTATTTTTCAGCCTTTGACTATGTAGTTGATTGGGCCGTACAGAACAAGCCAAATGCCTTCTTCATAACGGGTGATCTCTTTGACAAGAGAGACATCAATCCCGACACTCTTGCCAGAACGCAGAGTATTCTCTCCAGACTGAAAGAAAACGGTATCAGGGTGCTGGCTATAGAGGGAAACCACGACAAGAGCTTTAGCGCGAATGAGTCCTGGCTGAGATTTCTCCATGAGACAGAGTATCTGGAGCTGCTCTGCCCGGTTCAGGGCGAAAAGGACATCGTCTTTCCGAACGTCAGCATCGAAGGATTCAAGGTGTTCGGACTTGGCTATCCCGGCTTCATGGCAGAGGAGATGATCCTCAAAGCTTCTTCTTTTCTTGAAGGCAAAGACAATATAATA
>NZ_DJHG01000092.1:6270-11659 GCF_002432955.1 Mesotoga sp. UBA5825
CGAAGGTGACCTATGCCGGAGGCGGACATCTGCATTCTCAACTCGCTTTTCCTCTGGAAGAGCCGTTCTTCTTCGTGCCCGGATCTCTCGAATACTGGGACGTCTGGGAGAGAGATAGTAAGGGATTTTACGTATTCGATACCGAGAGCGGAACAGCCGATTTTCACGACTCTCGCAGGAGGGAAAGACAGGAATTCTCCGTTTTTCCCGGCGAGGGCGACGACCTTGACGGATTTGTCAACGAACATGAGATTCATGGAGGAGCCATAGTACTGGTAACGGTAACGGGAAGCGGAGAGTTCTACGTAGATCCTGTGCGTCTGGAGAGGGAGATAGAGTCTTCTGGAGCCCTTAAGGCCTTTGTTAGAGTCAGGAGAACGGATAGAGAGATCACTCTCGACGACTACAGACTGATGAGCGCGAGAGACATCGAACGAGAGGTCATACTCGGCTCCAGGGAGTGGAAGGAGCTCGGAGCAAGAGGCGAGGACCTTGTGGTCGCAATAGAAAAGATGAAGCAGTCTCAGGAAGATGGAAGGTATGACCTGTTCAAAGAATCCGTCGATGCCCTTCTTGAAGCCATAGTGGGTGGTGGCTCTTGAGGATTACTTCGATAGATCTCGAGAACTTCCGCAGCCACTCCAGATATTCCGAAACCTTCGAGAAGGGAATAAACCTCATCCTTGGAAGAAACGGCTCGGGGAAATCATCGATCATCGAAGCTATCGGACTGGCTCTCTTCGGAGGAGGACTGCGCGACAAACAGGAAGACGCAATCAAGTGGAACGAGAGAAGATCGAAAATTACCGTGACTTTTCTGGCCGACGACGGTCTGGAGTACAGGGTCGAGAAAGTCTTCGGCACCGGTTCAAGTCACGAGCTGCATCAGGGGGAACTTCTCATTGCCCGCGGGAAGGAAAACGTGATAGAGAAGATCAGAATTATCTGCGGTCTTCAGGGAGACATCTCGAAGACATTCGAGAACGTGATAGTAGCTTTTCAGAATAGAATCGCCGATCAGTTTCTCGGCAGTCCTGCTGCGAGAAGGGACTATTTCAACAGGGTCTTCCAGGTCGACCTTTACAGGAAGATCTCAACGGATTTCATGCGCAGTTATCTCACCGACCTGAGGAGTGAGAACGAAACTCTTGAGAGAGAGATCGCGTTCATGGAGCAGCAGCTGGAGAGAAAGGCAGAAGTTGAAGAGAGGATGAAGACTCTCTCGGAAGATCTCTCCAGGGCAAGAGAGGAACTGAAGTCTTTGGAAGATGCCCTCAAGAAAGTCAAAGCAGAGAGACTGCGTCTCGAGGAAATCGGAAGAGAGCTCTCTTCGAAGAGAGGACAGTTTGAGCAGCAACTGAAGTCGTTGAGGGACGAAGCTGCTTCGTTGAAAGCCAATCTGAAGCAAAGAGAGAGGGCGGTCGAGGCCAGAGAAATCGTTGACAAAAGCAGGGACGGCCACGATCTCTATGAGAGACTTCTGGAAAAAGAAAATGCTCTAAGCGCCGAAAAAAGAAGACTGGAAGGTCTTGGCGAGCGCTCGGCTGCCATTGAGAAGAGAATCGCTGAACTGCAGACGGAAGTTGCCAGGTCAAGCGGAGCGCTCTCGAATTCAGAGGAAAGACTGGAAGAGAGCGAGAAGCAATTCGAGGAACTGAAAAAGGAACGAGAAGAGCTAAGAAGAGAGATGGAAGCGGCGGAACTCGAGGCAGGCAAGAAGCGGGAAGCCCACAACCTGTGTCTTTCGAGAAAAGAGGCGTTTAAGGTGATCCTCGAAGAATACAGGAAGCCTGAGCGACGGCTGGCCGCTCTTGAAGATCTCTTAAGGAGCCTTGGAGAAACGGAGGGTTCTGAGGAACTCAATGAAAGGCTGGCGAAAATCGACAGCGGTATAGAAAGAGCGAAAGAGGAAGTCCTTCTCCTTGAAAAGCTGAACGAGGCCAGCGTCAGCAAGGCTTCCCGGAGAAAGGCGCTTGAAGAATACAGAGGCTCTCTCGCCGTTGGCATCTGTCCACTCCTGGATGAGAAATGCAAGAACATCGAAAATAGAAGTGATTATGAAGGATACATCGAAGGTCTTATAAACCAGCTTGCCTCCGGTGAAAGAGAGCTCTCGAAAAAGATTGCAGAAGTGAAGGAGAGCCCGACGAGGCTAGGCAAACTGGCGGAAGAGAGGGCTCTTGCCCTCAAAGCGATAGAAGAGACGGATAAGAAACTTAAGGAAAAGGCTGATCTAGAAAAAGAGAAGCTTGACCTTGAAGAGAGAGCGAAGAGCTTCCTCCTTCAGCTTTCGACGATTTCGGGAAAGTCCGGAGAGATCGACGAGATGAGCGAGAGTGTAGAAAAAGATGTTGGAAATGCCTCCACAGAGCTCGAGCTTCAAAAGAAACACATTTCCACGCTCAAGAATCAGATTGAAGAAAGGGATTCGCGTCTGGAAGAAGTCAAGAGCAAGATCAAATCACTCAACGAACTGAAGAAGAAGACGGAGGAGGAACTCGCTTCCCGGTCGACCGAAATCGATGCTCAGAAAAGCATTGTTAAGGAATTTGCGGAGGAACTTGGAAAGCTTCCCGGATTGAGAGCGGAGATTGAAGAGATTCGCAGAGCGATGGTTCTTAACAAAAACGATTATGAAAGATTCAACAAATATGTGACTCTTGCGGGCTATCTCGAGGAGTACTCAGGCCTCTGCCGGGCCTCGCTCGAAAGATGCAGAAAGAAGGCGGCCGGAGTGACCGGCCTCAGAAAAGAGATTATTGCTCTTGAGAAGAGCTTCGATTATGGCCGTCTAGAAGAACTGAAGAGAAATGAGACAAAGGCCGAAGAAAGTTATGCTCTCAAACGAGACGAAACAATATCCATCGGCAGAGACATAGTCTCTCTGCGGGCAGATCTGAAGAACTTCGCAAAGATGGAAGAAAACAAGAAGCTCAAGAAGAGAGCCGGCGAAAAAACTTCCAGAAAAATCAAACTCGCAGAGATGATTAGAGACAATCTCAATCTCACCGGAGAGAGAATAACCGCCGGATTTCGTGATGCGATAGAGCGAAAGGCGACCCTAGACTACCAACGAATATCCGGGACCGAAGAGTCAATAAGATGGAACGAAGATTACGAAGTCTCCGTCAAAGCATCCGAATACGGCGACGGTAGCGTCAGAAGTTTCTCGAATCTCTCCGGCGGGGAGCAAGTGTTGGTCTCTCTTTGTTTGAGAGCCGCAATGACGGGGGTCCTCAGCGGAGCGAGATTTGCCGTTTTCGACGAGCCGACATCGAATCTCGACAAAGAGAGAAAAGAACTTCTTGCCCATTCTCTCAGAGAGCTCTTTGGCGAACTCGATCAATCAATAATAGTTACACACGATGACGTCTTCTCTGAAATGGCTCAGAAGGTAATACGACTGAACGGCAAGAATGAAGACGAATCTCTTTGAATCGGAGGTGCAGTGCTTGAAAACAGTACTCAAGAACATAGACTATCTTGTGACAATGAATGAAAGGAGAGAAGAGCTGAAAGACGCTTATGTCGTCGTCGAAGATGGAATAATAGTCGATGTCGGCAGGGGAACTCCTCCTCCGGGCGACGTCGAGATCGACCTGGCCGGACGGATCATCACTCCCGGCTTTGTCAACACTCATCATCATTTTTATCAGTCGCTTTTCCGCAGCGTAAAGGAAGTCGCCTCAGCCAAGCTGTTCGACTGGCTTGTCTTTTTGTACGAGAGGTGGAAGAATCTCGACAACGAAGCGATATATGTCAGCAGCAAAGTGGCGATTTACGAGATGATGGCCTCCGGCGTGACAACGACAACCGACATGCTTTACCTTCACCCAACGGGAAGGAAAGAGTTCATCGACAGCGAAATAGAAGCGGCACGCAGTACCGGCGTGAGATTTCATCCCACCAGAGGCTCGATGTCTCTCTCCAGAAAAGACGGAGGCTTACCCCCCGACTCGGTCGTCCAGAGCGAGAGAGAGATAATCGAGGACTCCGTAAGACTAATAGAGAAGTATCACGATAGAGAAAAACACTCGATGCTGCGGATAGCTCTGGCGCCTTGCTCTCCCTTCTCGGTGACCGAAGAGTCGATGGTCAGAACGGCCGAACTCGCCGGGCAGTATGACGTGCTTCTTCACACACATCTCGCCGAAACCAGGGACGAAGACGATTTCTGTATCGAGAAAAAGGGATTGAGACCGGTCGATTTCATGGAAAAGGTCGGCTGGCTCAACGAGCGAAGCTGGTTCGCCCATCTCGTATGGCTGAGCGATGAAGACATCAAGAGGCTCGCCGAGCATGACTGCGGCATGGCTCACTGCCCTTCCTCAAACATGAGACTTGGATCGGGAATCGCCCGTGTGAAAGAGATGAAGGAAGCCGGAATCAGGATCAGCCTTGCCGTTGACGGAAGCTCATCGAACGATACGGGAAACATGCTTCTTGAGATACGAAATGCCCTGATGCTTCAAAGAGTCCTCAAAGGAGCCGACGCCCTTTCGCCGAGGGATGTTCTGGAATTCGCGACGCTGGGCGGAGCTAAGGTCTTGAGAATGGACGACTTCATCGGTTCGATCGAGCCGGGAAAGTCTGCCGACTTGGCCGCTTTCAGACTGGACACTCTCTCGATGGCCGGAGGGTTATCCGATCCGGTGGCTTCTCTCGTTCTATGCGACCCTCACAACAGTGACCTGGTAATGATTGACGGGAAGATCCGCGTCCAGAACGGCAGGATAGTCGATGGCGAACTCTCAGAACTAATCAAGAGGCACAACGAAATATCTTGCAGATTGATTGAAGCCTGAGACAAGCCGGGTGAATTATCCAGAAGTTACCGACTGAGTTGCACAACAGGATGGCTTCCGTAAACTGTCTTCATGCATCATAGTGTGAGGCGTCGTAACTCGTTAATAACCGCGATTCTTCAGCGGCGAGGGACTGGCAACCACAGATCAAAGTAGTTTTCGGCCGGACTGCATCTTGCGAATCATTCGCTATCGTCTTGAATTCTAGTACTAATCCTGGAGGTACAAATGTCAGAGATCTATTTCTTGCGCCATGGACAAAGTCAATCGAATGTTGAGAACCATTTTGCGAATGGAAACGATGGTTATCCTCTGACTGATCAGGGGAGGAGACAGGCGGAAAAGGCATCTGCATTTCTGCGTTCCAGAGCGATTCGGAAGGTTTACACCTCACCGATTCACAGAGCCGTTCAGACGGCAGAGATTGTCTGCTCAAAATGGGGGCTCACGCCCCCTTCAGCGGCTCTTTCACCACGAAGCGGAACTTGACTCGCCGAAGGCGAGACTGGCCTTTGCGAACCAAAGACTGGCCTGGCGTAGCTTGACTGGCTATTTTGTCGCCTCCTGCGAAGCAGCATCACTTC
>NZ_DJHG01000001.1:0-17072 GCF_002432955.1 Mesotoga sp. UBA5825
CACAGATACAGAAAGAAGAGAGAAAGATCATGATACAAGATGCAAGAGTGAGGAACGCAGTTGAAGGCAAGATTGGAGAAGGAAAGCGGAAATATGGACTGGGGCTTATCCGGGGAAAGCTGAAAGAAACAAGCGAAACCATGATCGCTTTTGCGATGATTGCAATGAACCTTGCCCGCTGGTTGAGGGGCTTATTTTTTTCATTTTTCCGATGGCTATTCTGGGGAGAAATCGGAGGAATTCGGAGCAATTTCGAGGGTGTTCTACGTCAAAATCCACATATTGTGAGTCAACTACTACTCTCTTGAACATGACGACCTCTTTAACTGGAACAAGGTAGCAGTTTTTCAGGAAGCCCTACTTATTGTTCTCAATAAGTCCCGTTCCTGGAAAATTTGCCGTCAACTGCTTGGCGACTTCTTCAACCTGGTCATCTTCTAGCCATGGATTGATCACTTTGAGCTGCTCACGAAGCACCATAGGCATAACCACTTCAGTGAAATTGTCGCGGAAGGTATGTGCCGGGGTCTGCCTCTCGTCAGTCAGGTCGATAATCTCCCAGCCAAGACCGGAAAGCTGATCGAGTAGTGGTTTTTCCACATAGTTGCGCTCATCGAGCCTTTATGCACCATCATTTGTTTTCATGGCGTAATCCCATAGTGTTTTTTTAATACACCTAATACATCAGAATGATTTTGCTTCAAATCGCTGAGCGTCCATGTATTGAAACCATTTAAGACACGAAGCGAGTTTGGGCAGGTGCTGATGCGCTTCTCAAAATACCTAGTTTTCTTCTCTATATAATCAAGCCTGCCCTGCGAGGTATTCTTTCGGGTTGAAATCAAAACAAGGTTTCCAAGCCTGTCAGTCCATTCTCTCCGCTGTTCGTCTGTAAAGTCCTTTTTCCACTGGCTATTACCAGCAGGGTGCTGCGGCAGAATATGCTCTATAGAAAGCGTTTCGATATTCATTTTATGGCTATCATCGTGATAGAGAAAATCCAACTTAAGCAGCAGGTAGCGAGTGAAGCTTCTGCCATATACAGCCGATTCTATGGCCCGCACAAATGAAACTTCATCAAAACCGAAGGCAGCATTGCCGAGTATCTCATCAGCGGTATCAGCGTTTTCGATAATCCTGATTAACTGGTTCATGTTTTCAATACGTATTGTTGGTGTGTATTGCACAATCCAGTCGGCGCTGAATTTGTTATCCAGCAGCTCAAGAAACGCCATGATCTGGGTGTAGCCAAATTTCTCATGATACCTTAACAGGGGCGGCACCCAATCGGTAGAAGGAAGGCCGTTCAACATCACTTTCAACAAATTATCGAAGCGAAAGGTATTGCCCGTGTGGTTGTAGTTATCGTTTTCAAACAGCGTATTGAAGACCTTCAGATAGCGTTCAATCAACTCAAAGGTCTCTTTTCCCTTTTTGAGCAATGCCGGTTTTGGTTGACCAGTGGTCTTGTCTCTCTCTTTGGGGTTGTAAATCTTGTTTTCAAACTCATCCAGCAGGCTTAACCTAGCTTTTTCTTTTACCAGTATGGTTCGGATATAATTAAGGAACCGATCAAAGTCATCCCCTAATTCGCCCTCAGTTTCTTCCCACAGCTTTGCGTATCTCTCTTTATCAGCAGCTGTCTGAAGCGCACCCAGATTCTGGGATTTCAGAATATCGCTGTTCCGAAGTGGAACTCCGCGATCATTTAAAATGGTAAAAAGGCGGAAGGCATCATCCAGATCTTCGGTTGCTACATAAATCAAAAGCACATTATTCGACAGAAAGGTGAGAAAATCGATCAGGTTAACGTTGTTGTCGTTGAGGTACTTCTTTATCTCCAGAATAGCGGACGCCATGTTTCTTAAGGAAGGATCTTCTCTGGTTTGTGCAATTTCGCTTAACTCGTCCGTTCTCAAAGTGCCTCCCTCTTGTTTGACATAGGTATCCACAAACTCCTGCACCGTGGCCCTGATAGCAAAGGTTATCCTGGTGCGTTCAGGAATCCTTCTAATTGCATTACCCCTTTGAAAGATCGAGCTGATACAGGTCTCTTGTACATCGTCATCGTCACACACATCCCGAATACAGGCAAAAATCATTAAAAGCGTGGTCATGCGCTGCTGACCATCGAGCAGGTCATTCTCATCACATTGTAGGTCAGGCATTGTCCCCGCGCGTTTTGCCTGAAACACAAAGGACCCAAGAAAATACTCTTGATTTGGTTTTTCTCTCTGAGCAAATGTAATATCATCCAGCAATTCATTAATCTCATCTTTCCCCCAGATATAGGGCCGCTGGTATTCGGGTATGCGAAACCACATGGTTGAAAAGATGTCTTTCACTAGAATTTTCTTGCTCTTGATCTCTCTTACAGGCATGGAAGACCTCCCTTCTTCATTATATTGATCGTGATATTGATCGTGATGATGCTTTGCCCTCCATGTTCTCCATTAGTGGGGTTACCCGCACCTTACCGGTCAGTAGGTCTTGCATTAGGGCGGCCTTTCACACTTTTTCGTGACAGACTCCGTTTTTTACGTTGCGTTTATATCAACTGTTGAGAAACGGTTTTCCGCTGTTTCAAAAAACTACCACAACATTCAATGGAGCAACCATTGAATAAACCTAATACCATAAAGGACATCCAACAACATGCTATCACAAGAGATGTAGAAAAAGAAAATCATTAAGGTTATGTGTATTAACCAGTTACTTACTTCAATTACTAATGTTTCTACTATTTGTTGTTAAGATACATGATTTTTCATTCTGAAGTGTTTTTCACTTTCATTGGCAACTCAACCTGACTCTTACAGATCTCTTACGG
The DNA here is from genome assembly GCF_002432955.1 of Mesotoga sp. UBA5825. Taxonomy (NCBI): domain Bacteria; kingdom Thermotogati; phylum Thermotogota; class Thermotogae; order Kosmotogales; family Kosmotogaceae; genus Mesotoga; species Mesotoga sp. UBA5825. The sequence goes on from NZ_DJHG01000001.1 coordinate 2,831, forward strand.
CACCTACAGATCTCTTCCATATCCTGAAGTACTTTGCACCTATGTTGAATCTCTTGACAAACTCCATGTATTCCGGCCAGATGGGGGCTCTGTAAAACTCGCTGCGGCCTATGCCTCCGTTTATGACATATTCGGGAAGAGGGTTGTCCTTGTAGAAAACCGATCGCGCGAGTATCTGACCTCTGTTCGTGAAGTTTGTCCAGTTGCAGCCGAAGGCTTCCCCCGGCTGGATTATGGCCAGAATCTTAGGGGCCATTCTGTTTTCTAGATAAAGCGCCTGATAAGCTGCGGCACCGTCCGCACATATGAACAGCAGCGAGAATCTGGAAGGATTATGGTCTTCACCGTACTCCTCGGTCCTCTCGAAGATGAACCATTCGGCGAAGGGCTTCTCGAACACATCCGAATAATGGTCGGGGCGGTGGAATTCCCCACGGTCCGGGGCGACCCTGATCCTCCAGCCGTTCGGCGCGAGCTGGCCTTCGCTCAATGAAAGCTGACGGAGGACTCTGTACCCCCTGAATCCATTGTTGGCGACTTCTTCGAGCAAGTTCTCCCTGCTTATGGAGTAGTCTACATATACGAAGCTGTAGACATTTCCCAGAAAGTACTCGACGGGGTGTCCGTCGTGGCCGCAGGCCGGATAGTATAGGGAGTCTTTCAGTACGTCATGAATGTCGAATTTCACCGGGTTCTTTATCCAGTCGGGCATTTCGGCCTTCGTCACTTCTTCAAACATCCGAATCACTCCCTTCGCCTTTCGAAATGTCTTTATACGGAAATCCGGTCTCTTCAGATCTTTGTGCCCTGATTGCCTCGACCGGGAGCCTCAGGGCCTGAATTATACGCAGGGGCAGAAACTCCATGAAAAGGTGCTTTGTGGCTTCTCTAACTAGAAACTGGCCGTAGTCGCCCCTGAGAATGTCGAAGACCTTTATAGGATCGTAGTCGCCGGTGACTCTGAAGACTATGAGATTGCCTGAGGGCAGTATCGAAGCGTCTGAAGGGATGTCGGCTACCAGCCCCACGGTAGATATGTCGTTTCTTTTGTTGAATATGATGTCGTTCTTTCGTAGAAGCGCTTTTTCGGCCGCCTTTGCGAGATCTCCTTCATACTCCTCGAGAGAACTAAACTGTACGATGCCGTTGTCATCGACCTCCAGACGAGGGTATTTGTAGACCTTGCCGTCGTACCTTTTTCCATCGGCTTCATTATCTTCAAGCAGGTCGGCTCTCCAAGAATTACGCACACGGTTGGATTCAAAGAACTCACCGATGGAACCCAGTTCGACTGTCGGGGAAGTGAGAAACGTCTCGTAATCCTCGGGCAACTGGTCTATCTCTACAGGTATTATCGGGTAATCGGCCGGAACCAGAGAATAGCCGCTCTGCTTTATCGTACTTATAGGAAGTAGCGCGCAAACTCCACTTTCGCCTTTCCAGTCCTTGAAGTTTCTCATCACTGAATCCAGCGGGAGATTCTCCTCCCTCACTTCGAAGCAGAAAGGCTCTCTGCCGTCGCTCTTGGACACCGCCATGAAGACCTGCCCTTTCCTTCTGGTGGGCTTTGCCTTGTTAAGGACCATCAAGCAGCAGTCGTCGTCTCCGCCGTGAACGGCTCCAAGGGGTAGTTGTACTACGGCTTCAAGCCAGTCGTTGTCTATGATTTCCTTGTTTCCTTCTCTCAGTGCTCCACTCGTGATCAGCGTCACGAGCTTCCCGTCATCCTTCATCGAGCGCATTCCGTGGGTTATGAAATCCCACTGGCTGATGAGACCGGATGAGATATCTAGAATGTTTCGGAGAAAGAAGTCAGTCTTCAGCTCCTGCAAAACCATGCGCTCGCCTGTAGGAGGCTCGATAATCACCCTGTCGTAGCGTTCTTCCACATAGAGAGTCTCTTTCGACGGCTTCATGAGCGAATCACCCCTTACGAGCATAGAGACGTCGATCCCGAAAAGAGAAAGGATAATCTTTGTGAGCCGCCATTTTCTCGGTTCGATTTCAAGACCGGCGAAGGAAGTGTAATCGAAGCCTTCTCTCTTGAAGATCGTGTAGAAGGCCCGTCCATAACCGAAAGCGGGGTCGTAAACTGTCATTCCTGGTTCGATCTCGAGCAGATCGACCATCATCTCGAGGATTTCCATCGGAACTATCATGTCCGAATAGAGAAGATTGGAATCGATCGCAATGGTGAACATGCCCCTATACAGGGGATCTGTCAACAGATCTATGTCCCTTACTGAGAGTTCGTCAATCATGCCGTCGGCAAAAGCACAGGTTCTGTGGAAGAGCGGCGAGTCTTCTTTGAAGGCCGCGCTCATTTCTCCCTTGAAGTCCATGAAGGAAAATTCGGGATGCTCGACGATGAGTTCGGATATTGCGCTCTCCATGAGATCGGCCCTCTCCTGTCCGCTCTTTCCGAAGAAAACGTACCTCCAGAATACGTCACTGAATTTGACGTTCTGCGAGAGTCTCTTGAGCAGCATCGAGGTCCAGAAATACTCTATCGCCTTTTCCGAAAGCAGCCGGTTCCGCTGACCGAGTTTGGAAAGAAGATACATGAAGTTCTGCACGCTACCTGGAAGGCCCATCATTGCTCACCCTCGTCGACCGGCACTGTCTTCGCAATTCGGAAGCCGATCATCGAGTCTTCAGTTACTACACCAATGTTACGGAACGAAACTGCCACTGTTAAAGGATGGTCAACTGCGCTTCCGCCACGAAGAACCTTCCATTGATCTGTTTCCCCATACGGGTTTATCTCCAGTCCCTCCGAGTATCTGTCGCTGTTGTCGCTGCACAGTTCCCAGACGTTGCCGGACATATCGTAAAGCCCGAGTTCGTTCGGGCTCTTCAACCCGACCTCTCGAGTTCTGTCGGATGAGTTTCCGATATACCAGGCGACCTCATCGACGTCGTTACTCCCGGCGAAGACGTATCCTTTGCTCTTTTGGCCTCCCCTGGCCGCGTATTCCCATTCTGCCTCGGTCGGCAACCTGTAGCCGGCAACTCTTCTTAAGTCGGTCGTGTATGAGCCGTCGCAATCAAGCAGTTTTCCCAATTCATCGTACGCCGGGGGCAGGCCTTCCTTTTCGCTCAACCAGTTGCAGTAAGCGATGGCTTCGAACCAGTTCACACGCACGGCCGGCTTTCTGACATTCGGGAAGTATCTATCTATGAATTCTTCTGTGCCCGTTTCCCTGCAGAACCTCGAGTACTCCTGACACGTGACGGGGTACTGGCCGATATAGAAATCATAGCTAAGTATCACATAGAGGGTCTTCCGCTCTTTTCCGTTTTCTCCCTCCCATACCTCGCTCATCTCGAACTCGCCCTTCTCGACAAAGACGAGTTCGTTTTCCGGGGACCTGTGAAGGGCGGGCTCTCTCTGCTCAATGACCGGCAGATTGATATCTACATTTTCTTTATTCTTGATTAATTGCTTTACCCCACTCCGCTCAATGACAGGTGGGTTGAGCCTTGCGGGGTCTCCCGAGAATTTCCAGATAGTGACGCAGAAGTTAAACCCGTTGAAGTACTTCTTTACCCTGTGCGTGTATTCGGGCCAGGGGTTCGTAAAACCGGACATGCCCACGATGTACTCCGGTAGGGGATGATCTGGATAGAAGATAGACCTGCCGAGTATGCTCTCTCTGACGCCGAACTCCGTCCAGTTCATCCCGAAGCCGTATTGCGGGATTACGAGGAATTTTGGAGCTATCCTGTTTTCCAGGTAAAGCGCCTGGTAGGTTGCAACCGCCTCGGTGTTTAGAAAGAAGAAGGAAAAGCGTTTCGGGTTGTGTGTTTCGTCGTACTCCTCGGTCCTCTCGAAGATGAACCATTCGGCGAACGGCTCTTTCTGAATTTCACGCCACGAATTAGGGTTTCCGTCTCCCTCGGCAGGTAGAACCTTCTTCCACGAAGTATTCAGAATCTCTCGATGTCCTGCGAAGTAAGCTCTCTCGCGGTCTTCACGGAAGTGATCGAACCTCCCCTCTCTCCGCGGATCGTCGTCGCGGTAATACCAAATCAGCGCGTCCCATCCACCGGGATGGAGTCTGTACGGGTCTATCGTTTCATGCAAGATAGGCCTGTAACCTGTGAAGCCGTATTCGGCCATATCCTGCAGCAGGTCTTCTCGGCTTATGTAGTAGTCGATGTACACGAAGCTGTAAGCGTTTCCCATGTAGCATTTGACAAAATGACCGTGAAGGCCGCTTGCCAGGTAGCAGAGAGAGTCCTGAAGAATATTCCTTATGTCGAACTCCCCGGGGTTTCTGATCCATTCCGGCATTTCCATTGACGGTATTTCCGTCATCAAACTAACCACTCCTCCTTATGATTTTTTCGCGATCGAAATCGCTACCCGGATTACCGGGCGATTGTATTTTCTGACCTCACTACAACCGCACAATGGGATTGTCACTGGATCGGAAACGAGAGAATGTCTTATGGGTAGATATTTTGCGGAGCTGAGTGAAATTGTTGTTCGGAATATCCGATGCTCAATAAGCTACAAGAAAAACAGCACCGGTTCGATAGAACGGCGAACAGAGATGTTCGTGTGGGATTTGGACTCTGAAAGTCGACTCAAGAATACATGATGTCTGTGTTTTCTACATTCTATACACGTATTTGATTTCGATAGGGTATGATCACCATTGGAGATCTCGATTAAACGGTAATCAAGAAGCGGAACAGATTCACATCTTGTCGGTACGGATTGTCTAGTCAACACAAGTTAATTATACAGCAACGTCAAGACTAGTAAGTTACGGCATTATATCTATAATTATCGTATATTCATTACGATATGTTCGCTTAATTGGCGCGGATGACCGGCATAACTCGTCTCTCTTCTTGGAGAGAGCGTCCCCTCATGGAATTCGAACAGTCTCACAGTACTGGAGCTGTGGATGTGGGGCCGATCGACTCTACCCCAAGTGTAAGCGGGAACTTCCAACTAGAGTGTCCACCAATTCTTCACTTCTTACTGACGATATCCGGTATCCTAATCTCTTCCAGTGCAGTGAGTCTCCCGCCGCTAAAGAAAATGTCTATCTTTGCCTTATGGATAGAGTACTTCCCATAATCGCTTCGCAGAATCCTGAGCACTTCAAAGGGATCGTACTCTTCCCTTACTCTCAGCGCGATACAGTCTCCCGGAAGCAACACCACCTGATCGTCAGCGATATCTCCCACAATGCCTACTCCGCAGGATCCAGGTTCAACGCAGATTACAATGTCAGACTTTCTCAGAGCACTGGATTCTTCGACTTCCACCAAACTCCCGCTATGCCTAGTCGAGCGGCTCAAGTCTATTAAGCCTTGCGCATCGGTCGCCACTCTGTCCAGAAGATAGATACTATCTGATATTTCATCGCCATGAAGCGGAGTCTTCGAGATCATTCTGTCCTCACGGTCGTAATCGATCCATCCATGGCTTCTGCCGACAATGAACTCGCCAATCTCTTTGAGTTCGATCATCGGGGCATTGATCAGCTCTTCATAGCTTACATCCTTTCTCCCGGATAAACCCGCAGATATCGCGTAATCACGCGGTTTCAGCGTGTACCCGTTTGCCGCTATCGTCTGAATCGAGACTATACCGCTTCGATTCGGTTCCGATAGCCATTCTCTGTACTGCTTTGTGATTTTCGACGGCCATTCGATGGGGTTCCGTATATCGAACCAGTCGATCCGTCTCTCCGATTCGGGCACCAGCAGCACTTTTCCCTTTCTCTGATCGGGCTTTGATTTGTTTATTACGAGAATGCTCGTCTCTCTTCGAAGGAGATTGCCCCTGCCCACCGGAAGCTCTATCACTGCCTCCAGCCAGTCGTTGTCGATTATCTCTTGCGCCGGCTTTCCCAGTTCTCGAGTCTCTATGAGGCTCACCATTTTTCCGGTTGGCTTGAGGCATTCGATGCCGCGTCGAATGTAGCTCCACTGACTTCCCGGAACTTTGGATACCTCCAGGTTGTCTCTTGTCAAATACCCGGTCTTGATTCTATAAGAGAGAATCCTTTCGCTGGATGGCGGTTCGATTATCACCCTGTCGTATTGTGAATTCGACAGGAGCGAATAGTCTTCCGGCCTGATTAGCGGATCTCCTTGCTTAAGATTCACCGCGTTCAGCCCGAGAAGAATCAAGGCGATCTTTCCGATCCTGTGCTTATACGGATCTGTCTCGAGGCCCGCGTATTCGAGCTCCTCTCGGGGGTTGTTCTTGAAGATGCCGTAAAGGATCCTGCCGAACCCGGTTGCAGGATCGTAGATGCTCATCCCATGACGGACATCCAGCAATTCGACCATCGAATCGATTACCTGCGGGGGTGCTGCCGAATCTCCTTCCAGCAAATCGGATTCCATGGATACCGAGAGCAAGGCCTCGTAAAGAGAGCCACTCTTGTTGAAGATATCTACCATCGCCAGTCGATCCACGAACGAGTCGGCGTAAGTGCATGCCTTTTGAAGCAGTTCCGGACCTTCTCTAAAGATCCATACGTATTTTCCCTCGTACTCGATGAATCTGTACCTCGGATACCTGCTGATCATCTCTTTCAACGCCTTCTCTATCAGCACCGCCCTATTAATTCCGCTCTTGCCGAAAAGAGCGAACTCTTCGAAGACATCTGCGAAATTGTCGCGGAAAGACTGTTTTCTCAGCAGCATGTTCGTCCAGAAGTACTCGATAGCCCTTTCCGAAAGGCTTCGGTCTTGCTCTCTCAATTTGAACAGCAAATAAATGTAATCTCTCGCAAAGCTTTCAAGATCCATGCCGGGCCTCCTTCTATTTTTGTTGTGCAGATCAGGAACGCTTACAATGACTCTATTAACCTTGACTCCACTCCCTTCTCCTGAACGTCTTCCCCTGCGATTCACTTTTCCTGCAATCGGCAACTCCAGAAGGCCGAAAGAAACCAGACCATTGGCCCGAAGTGTATTCAAGTCCAGGATGCGCGTCGGCGTCAGTCTGACTTATTAGTACGTGCATCGAGAATTGTAGGTCTATATGAGTAGAGAACGATCGTCTGGAGTTCAATCCGGAACCATTGTCGGAAGTAAGGCCTGCCTGAAAGACAAAGGCAACAACATTGCTCCAGGTCTGGAATGTTTTCTTCGAAGCGAGTTTCTCTGGAGTGTATAGCATCGGCGAATGATGTTTATAAAGGTAACGGCAAGCCACTTTATTTAATTATATCAGGAGTGAGAAACGCTTTGTTTACGTAATCGAAAACTGTACAATGGTAGTAAAGTTGAGATCTTTATTTGGGGGGCAGTTCTTGAAAGGTATTCTTGTCTGTGGAAAAGAAGGCAGAAGAAGAAGCGATTACTTGCTGCAGAAACTCCAGGAAAACTACAGCGCGGATCCCTTCTCGTTTCTCTTTGTCGGACCCTCTTCATTCTTTCTGCGAACTATAGAAGATGCCATGTTGAAGAGAGGGCTGTCAATTGCCGCCGGGCAGTTCCTTACGGATCGATCTCTGGCTCTGAAGATCGCGGGGGAGATGTTTCCGGATCGCACGGCTGTTCCCGAAAGAGGCGAACGAATAGAGATCGCGAAGGCCTTCGAAAAGATCAAGAATTACTATCCGTCAGAAAAGGCTACGGCTTACTTTCATGAGGCGATCGTCGTCTTGAAGGAGAATCTCGGTAATTTCGAGATGGCTTTCGGTAGGGAAGATGCCGTTCCAAAGGTTCTGAAGGAAGTTTACCGAGAGCTTCAAGAACACTTCGAAGAGAGGAAGCTTTTCGATTCCTACGATGCACTGAGACTGGCCGCAGAGCAAGCAATTCTCGAAAAAAGCGATTTCGGAAAGACCCTATTCATAGACGGCTTCTACGATTTCAGCCCGGCAACCAGGGCTTTTATGAGCAATATTATGCGTTGTTTCGACGAGGTCTATCTCTCATGNNAGACAGTGATAGAAGGAATCTGTTCAGGGAGAGTCAGACCGTTTCCGATCTCTTCGAGGGCTCTGACTTCGAGACGATCGATGTGGATCTAAGCGAAAGCGGACCGCTTTCGAAAGTAAAGGAGATCTTGTTTTCGGATCGGGAAGAATTGAACGACGCCGGGTGTGAAAGCGCGGAAATTGTCGAGTGCAACGATCTGTACGGAGAGGTCGACTTTGTCGCCAGGGAAGTGAAAAGAGCGATAGCGAAGGAAAGACTGGAGCCGGAAGAGATCGAGATAGTGATTCCCAATAAAGATTACTGGAGGGTATTGAAGAAATCGCTGAACGATTTCGGGATCCCTGCAGTGAGCAAGAATTCGGTTTCCTTGCTAGAATCGAAGAGCGTCCAGACCCTTCTACTTCCGCTTGAAGTGGTATCCGATTCTTTCGAACCTTCGGGAATCCTCGAAATGATAGATGCCGGAAACGGTGATAGTTCTCCCGAGAAAGCGATCGATGCGGTCCTCTTCGAGAAGGTGGCGGCTTCGGCCGGTCTGCTGTACGATACATCTGCCGCCACTGCGGAGGGTGCAAAAAAGGTTTGGCTGGAGAAGCTCGACAACTACAAACGTTTTCTCGGTGCGAAGGCCGAGAGTCTGACCTCCAACGACGATCTCGATGAGGACTTCTCTGCTCTGTCCCAAATCCAGGAGATTAAAGATGAGATCCGGTTCATAGACGTTATTGCAAAGCCCGCTGTCAGAAGGGTTTTTTCACTTCTGAAGAGTATAGAGAGAAATGTGGCGATGTCTGTCTTGAAATACGAAGACTTCTTCAGAATCTGCGAAAAGAGGCTTGGATTGAGAGAGCTTTCGGGAAGCGAGGAAATGACATTCGCATCTGAAAACATTGCCTGCGTGGATCAATTCGTTGAAAGAGCCGTTCCTTCACACGCCGGGATTCTCGAAGCTATGGAAATCACCGAGTACGATCCGGAAAAATACTACAAGTCTCTCATTAAGTATCTGGAAGGAGAAGCTCTGCGGGGCGAGTCCGACATGGGCGGTGGAGTTGAAGTCCTCTCACTGATCGACTCCCGATACACTTCGAAGAAGGTCAAGTACTTCATGGGATTCAACGAGGGCAATTACCCGGTTCTGTCTCTCAATCCACTTTATGCGGGCGCTCAGTACTCCGAGCCCAGAGCCAAGGACATTCTGGGCATTCAGGAGAACAGGCAGAAGCTGGGTCTTTTTCTGGCGATAAGCGGCGCACAAGAGAGGCTCTGCATTACTTTCTCGAATTCCACGGTCGATGGGAACGTGTTGATGAAGTCTCCTTATGAAGGATCGATTCTTCGGGCATTCGGCAAATCCGAGCCCAGACCGTATGGCCGTGTGGAAGGGAAACGCACCGATCTCGTGCCCTCGCCGTCGGAGGCTATGAGCCAGGCCGACTACAGGCTTTCGATAGCCAGTATATTCAAGGAGACCCCCGATGAGTGGGAGAGACATAAAGACTCGGAAACGGTCGCAACTCTGGAGAAGAATCTGAGCTCGATTACAGACAACTTTTCCTTCAAGGTCCCCGGCGTGAAGGCAGTCGAGGAGCTGACGAAGAAATGCATAAGCTTCTCTACGATCGGGACCTACTGCAAGTGCAAATTCAAGTATTTCTTGAACTATGTGCTTGGGTTACAGCCTGTTCCGGAGGAGATACTCGAGCTTTCATACATGGATGCGGGAAGCGTTTTTCATGCCGTTCTCAGCGACCACCTCGGAAGGGGGGTCCCACTAGATCAAAGCCTCGAGAACCACCTAAAGAGATATTCCGGCAGCGTGAACAAATCGCTTTTCAAGAGACGCTTCGATCAGATGCTGAGAGACCTTGAGGATTATCTAGAGTTTGATAGGATAAGAAGCAGCGAATTGGGTGAGCGTGTTCTTCATACAGAATTCGCATTTGGCTTTGATGATTCAGAGGATTCTTCACTTCATCTAACCAACAAGATCTGCTTTCGGGGTTTTATTGACAGGATAGATATGCTGGAGAACGAGAACCTATTCATAATAGATTACAAGAGCGGCACAAGTTCGAGTTCGGCTGTTCCTGAACAGCTTATCATATACTCTATGGCCGTTGAACAAGCATTTTCGAATGAAGGCCGATATGTAAATGGTGGAGAATTCCGACTGATTAAGGGCAAGACCAAGAGCAAACCCTTTGGCGTGGAGTATGAGGACGGCGAGAGGGTCTGGAGATTCCGCAAAAACTTGAATTTCCTAACATATGATCCGGCTGAAAGCGGGAGGATAACAGATGCCGAATTGGTCGAGGCAATCGAAGGAGTGGTCGATAGCATTGCGTCAGGGGAGTTTTCAGCCGAGACACGGAAAAATGAAGAACCTAAAGGCTGTTTCCTCTGTGACTTCAGGGAAATCTGCGATCTTCTGAAATGGAGACAGAAGGGTGTGCCAACCGATGGATAAGAACACATTCATCTCCGCTTCTGCAGGCACTGGCAAGACTTACAGGCTGGTGGAGGAATACATAGAGATTCTTCGCTCCGACGAAAAGCTGGGTATCGAAAACATCCTGGCGATTACCTTCACTGAAAAGGCCGCTGCTGAGATGAAGGAGAGAGTTGCGAAAGCGATACGGGAGCAGATAGACGAAGCAGCCAGCGAAAGCGAGCGGGTGAGATGGAAAGAGATCAATTCAAGGGTCATGCACGCCTGGATCTCGACAATCCACTCCTTCTGCGCGAGAATCCTCAGAGAGTCCATTCTGAATACGAATTCCGATCTAGATCCTGGATTCTCGATCATTACCGGAACAAAGAAGATACTCGAACTTCAGGCCCTGGGAAGGTTCTTCTCGCACAATCTGGATTCTCTTGACGAAATGATAAACATCTTCGGCCTGGACAAAACTCACAAGATTCTTGAAGAGTGCCTCTCCAAGCAGAGACACAACATGTATCTTTACAGCCCCAATGATAACAAAGATAAGGAAGAGACCGCCGAGAAAATATCGAAAGCGACAGCCGTCTGCCACGAAGCATTCAGAAAGCTCAACAGTGAATACGAGGAACTGACTTTGAAGAAGGCCCAGCTCGACTTCGAGCAGTTGCTAGAAGAAACGAGGAAGATGCTGAACGACAATACCGAAATAGCAGAGGGTTATTCCAAGAGGTTCAAGTACATTCTCGTAGACGAGTTTCAGGATACGGACGAGCTTCAGGCAGAAATAATCAGCAAGTTGACGGCTTCGGGGAATGTGAAGGTGCTTTTCGTCGGGGACGACAAGCAGTCGATATACCGGTTCAGGGGAGCCAACGTCGAGATCTTCAATCTTACAAGAAAACAATTCGAAGAAAAGGCCAACGCTACGGACACTCTGGGAAAATCGTACAGGTCGCATCCGGAGATCGTGAAGTTCCACAACATATTCTTCAAGAAAGTGATGAGCAACCCAATGCTTGAGGCATTTGCATCGAAGTACGGCAAAGATGTGGAGGCCCTGGAGCCTCACGGTGACAAGAGAGAAAAGAGGGTAAGAATACTTGAAAGCAAAGATAAAGACCACGCAGGACCCGTAGCTGCCTACATACGTTCGCTTCTGGATGAGGATCTAGATTTCAGAGAGGGAAAAGCTATTGTAACGCGCAAGATACGGCCAGGGGACATAGCCATACTCCTCAGGAAGTTCAAGAACGTCGAGCAGTATCAGGAAGCGCTTGAATCAAACGGGATTCCTTACTATACGGTCGGCTCCAGAAAGTTTTTCCAGAGGCCCGAGATAGCCGGGCTGATTGCATTCGTGAGTTTTCTCGGCAATCCCGCAGACGACAGGGCCTTTCTGTCATTCTTCCTTTCTCCCGCATGGGGAGGCACGCTGCAGGCTGCCGCTAGACTCAAGGAGAAATACAGCCACTTCTATGACTGCATTATGAGGAGCGAAGATGAATCCTTCTCCGATCTTCGCACGATCATAACAAGGTATTCGCGCCTGGCGAGACTTTTGAAGCCGGGAGAGATCCTCGACTCCTTCGTCGGAGAGACGGACTACCTTCCGAAGATGACGCTCCTTGCAATGCCCGAGCAGTGTCTGGCCAACGTGATCAAATTCCTTCAAATATCCAAGCAGCTCGACTCTCTCGGGATAAGCTTGAGGGAGTTTTCGAGGAACATCAAATTGTATTCCGAAGAGGCAGATGAGGGTGAGGCGGCTCTGGAGAACGAAAAGAGCGACAGCGTGAAGATAATGACAGTCCACCAGGCAAAGGGGCTGGAATTTCCCGTTGTGATCGTTGCCGAGATGTCAGAGAATCCGAGGAAAGATACCCCTTCATTGCTCTTCGACACTGCCACGAAAACCTTCACTCTTTACAACACGGAACTGACGAATGAGGGGCTCGACATGTTTTACAGAGCAGATCTGAGAAAACAGGTCGAAGAAGAGAAGAGAACCCTCTATGTGGCCCTGACAAGACCCCGGGAAATTCTTGTGATGAATGTCGACAAAGAGGCCATGGAGAAGGAGCTGAATAAGAAGAAAGACGAAACTAAGGTCGGCTGGCTGTCTCAGATAGCGGCTGGTCTCTATAACGAAGAAACGGGACAGCTTGAGGAAGAGCTCGAGAACCTGGTTACATTTGTGAAGGCCCCGCCAGTTGCTGAAGGCTCGAAAAGAATGCGCGAAGATGCCAGGTGGGAAGACCCTGATGCAGATTACATGAAGCTCTTCGATCATCTCAAATTCAGGAGAGTCGTCTCCCCCACCACGCTCGACTTCGATGAAAAACCGAAGGAGATTCTCGAGATCGACAGTAGCGAAAGGACTTCGCGATCCTCAACAGCAGAAGGGCTTTACGTTCACAGGATCTTCGAACAGCTCGGCAACCCGGCTGGAAGACCAAAGGGAAAGAGACTGAATGAGATTCTTAACGATCCTGAACTTTCAAGAGGATCGGCGGCCCCCGAGAGGGCAAAGGAGATCCTCGAGCAACTGAAGGGACTTGGCAATCACGTCATAATTCGCGAAATCGAGAACTCGGAGATTTGTAGAAGCGAAGTGCGCTTCGAAAGGGCCTTCGGAAAGTTCATACTGGCGGGCGTAATCGACAAACTCTACAAGACGGCTGAAGGCTGGAAGATCGTCGACTTCAAGCTGGCCGAGAAGAGAGATGAAATGCTTCTCAGACACAGGTTCCAGATGGAGTTCTACCTGTACCTATTGAAGAACACGCTCGACCCCGTTTCAGCGACTCTTCTGTATCTAAAGGGCGGAGATACGGAGACGGTTACCCTCGAAAACACTCGCGACTTCGAAATCAGACTCGAAAGTCATGTGATCCATCAAACAGGACAAATCTGAAGAAGAATTTCTGAACGGGCTGCTGAGCGAGGCCGAATGGGAGTATGCGGCAAGGGGCGGAAGAAAGAGCCGAGGTCACAAGTTTTCCGGCTCCGACGATCCGGACTCCATTGCCTGGTTCGACGAAAACTCCGGCGCCGCATCAACCAATTTGAGTGAAATGGCATGGTCCGGAGAACGCAAAAGTGTGTCCGACGAGCGAAAACCCGTTCCCCACGAAGTCGGAATGAAAATGCCAAATGAGCTTGGACTTTACGATATGAGCGGCAACGTTTGGGAGTGGTGCTCAGACCGTCTTAACGCATATGCAGATTCCGAACAGACTAATCCTCACAACATTAGCGGGCTCGATCGGGCGATTCGTGGCGGCTGCTGGTTCAAGCCCGCCGAGCTGACAAGGATAGCGCATAGAGGAAGTCTTTCACCGATCGAAATCCGCAATGGAGAGGGCTTTCGAATCTGCAGAGCGTCATATCGCGAAGCAAAGGCCGATTCATTTTCAAAGACACACGAAAGGCAGGACGATGCGTCGCCAGATATACCAGTCGGACGGATCCCCGACTTGGTGCTCGTCGAGAGAGGCAGCTTCAAAATGGGGGACACATGGGGCGACGGGCTGATGGACGAGAAACCGGTTCACGAAGTCACATTCATACACGACTTTCAGATAGGCAAATACGAAGTCAGGTTTTCCGAATTCGATGTCTTCTGTGGAGCCACGGGAAGGATCCCTCCTTCCGACGAGAACCGTGGAAGAGGAAATTTCCCAGTAATAAATGTAACTTGGTGGGACGCTGTGGAGTACTGCAACTGGCTCAGCAAAAGTGCAGGCCTACCGGAGGCTTATGACGATGATGGCAACTTGCTCGACTCGAGTGGGCACCAAACGACCGACGTATCGAAGGTTGGCGGATACAGACTGCCTACTGAGGCAGAGTGGGAGTATGCGGCAAGGGGCG
>NZ_DJHG01000009.1:0-6247 GCF_002432955.1 Mesotoga sp. UBA5825
TTTTCACTCGCCTTCTCGTGAGCGATGCGAACGTCTCGCCAATGCTCTTTCTCGATTGCTCTTTCGGAGAACGGATAACCCTCAACTCATAACCAGTTCCTTTGCTCTTTCCTACCCCCTACCTGCGGCCCCCAACCACGCTTGTTACACAGCATGATATAATTGTTCTGCATTACAGGAGGTGTTAGCAGTGTATTACAGATCAAAAGAAAATGGTATTTTCAATTTCAATCTGTACTCAAATTACAGGGCAGTAGGGAGTCGATACATCGCTACACGTCCATCGGAGCAAGAAGATGTTGTTGAGGAACTGAACAGCGAAGATGATGCGAAGCTTTTCGAAGACTTTATCTGGGCTTCTCTCCAGAGAGTTCGCGACTATATCGACTTCAAGGACTTTGATAGTTTTTGTCATGGAAGAAGGCAGTGAATGTAAGGCTAAAGGCGAGTAAAGCAACGGAAAACAGAAGATGATGTGAATAATCGCGCATAGTGTTCCGACAGTACCTCAGGCAGTGTATAATAACAAGGATCTACCAGACGCAAGTCGGAGAAAAGGAGGTAAGAATGGAACTAAACCCTTGTTCAGTTGTTTGTATAGGTATTCAAAGTCTTCATTTTTCTAATCACGTTGTTCTTTCCTCAGAAAAAGGTGCTCGCCTTTCTCTCCGCGCTCGTCGTCCTTGCTTCTAACTGAAAAACTTCTAGAAGAGCTAGCATCCTGATAACTATTCTTGTAACTGGATTTATCCTATTTGATTGTTCTAACTTGCAGCAGGCAAGAGGAATTTGACAATTGCTTACATTCTCATGGAGGTGGGAAATATGGTTAAAAAGAGTATACTTACTCTTCTTATAATTCTTTTCATAAGCATTACAGCGTTTTCACTTACTTTCGAAGTATCAATAAGCCAGGACGCACTGGATACAGTAGCGTCTCTAGGTTTAGAGACACCGATCAACGGACGAGTACTCGTAATTGTCAGCAAGGATTCTTCTAGAGAACCTAGCTTGCAGACAGATGTAAGAGGAGTTCCGTTCTGGGGAAAGGATGTCTTCGATATGACATCTGAATCGGTAGTGGAGATCTCAGATGGAGATATGGCTGTGGCAGGTTATCCAATTGAGATATCGGAACTACCGGCCGGAGAATACTTTGTACAGGCTTTTGTAAATGTATACACGACCTTTGCTAGAGCCGACGGTCATACCATACTCATGCACGATGACACTGGAGACGGGCAGTGGTTCTGGGAATCAGTTGGCAATGCAAAAAGCAAGACCAAGAAGATCTATCTTGATCCGGCAAATCCCGGTACAGTGAAACTGGCTATCACAGAAGTGATAATGCCCGATTATGAACTAGAGCCGGGCATGGTGCTTCAGCAGGGGAATTACTCAGATACTGAATGGGTGAAGTACATAAAGATCAAGAGCGATGTTGTTTCCGAGTTCTGGGGCAAAGATATGTATATTGGAGCCAATGTCCTTCTCCCCGAAGGTTACTACGACAATCCTGATGTGTATTATCCGGTGATCTACTATCAGGGACACTTCCCTGGAGGCAGTGCTCCGGTGGGATTTAGAGTGAACAACGACGTATATAAGTTCTGGAATGAGGAAGGAAATGCAAGATTCATAGCCGTATCGTTCAGAGATGCCACACCTTACTACGACACATCTTATTCCGTCGACTCGGCGAACTCTGGCCCATACGGGACTGCAATAACAGAAGAACTCATACCTTATCTCGAAAGCCAGTTCCGAATGATTCCCGAGAAATGGGCAAGAATTCTTGCAGGCGGATCTACCGGAGGATGGGAAGCCCTTGCCATGAAAGTCTTCTACCCTGACTTTTTTGGAAGAACATACGTCTGGTATCCCGATGGAGTCGACTTCAATTATTATCAGTTGATCAACATCTACAACGATGACAATGCTTATTACTCCGACTTTGGCTGGATAAAGACCGAAAGACCGAGTGCAAGAGATACTCATGGTAACATCAGATTCACCGTGAAGCAGGAGAACTACTTCGAAATGGCTGCTGGACCGAGCAACAGATCTGGCGGGCAGTGGTCAGTTTGGGAATCAACTTACAGTCCCGTTGGCGCTGACGGATTCCCTCAGCCGATTTGGGATCAGGTAAGTGGAGAAATAAACAAGAAAGTTGCCGATTACTGGAAGAAGAATTACGATCTCAACTACATTCTTCAGGAAAACTGGGAAGAGATAGGTCCCAAGATAGCCGGTGATGTGCATGTTGCAGTTGGTGATATGGACAACTACTACCTCAATGAGGCAGTCTATCTCCTGAAAGACGCTATGGAGAAAATGGAGAACCCGGTTTCCGACATGACTTTCGATTTCGGCCCGAACCAGGGTCACGGATGGAAAGGCTGGAGTCCAGCCGACCCCAGCAAGGCACTTGCTCTCCAGGAATGGCTTGCACAGCTTTCAGACTACATGAAGGAAACCGCTCCGGAGGAAGCAGAAAAGAACTGGATCTACTAGATACTCCAACATAAAGAAGAGGGATGCTAGAATTGACCGGAGGGGAAACCCTCCGGCTTCTTTATTCAGGAGGTGTTCTTCTGAGGATTCTAATAGTCGAAGACGAGGCAACGATATCTGCCTTTCTTCAGAAGGGTTTGAAAGAGGAGGGCTTCGCAGTGGATGCAGCGAGAAGTGGAAATGAAGCCCTGGAACTAGCTTCATCAAACCAATATGAAGTAATAGTTCTGGACATTCTTTTGCCTGGCAAAAATGGTTTCGAAGTCTGCAGTGAACTGAGAGCAAGCGGTAATTACACACCTGTTCTCATGTTGACTGCTCTGGATTCTGTAGACGAGCGGGTTAAGGGGCTTAACACGGGAGCGGATGACTATCTCGTAAAACCATTTGCATTCAAGGAACTGCTTGCAAGGATCAATGCGTTGCTTCGCAGGCCACGTGAAACTTTCGAAAGGGTTTTGAGAGTCGGGGACTTGTCTATAGATACTGTCTCTCATATGGTACGAAGGGATGACGTGGAGATTGAGCTTTCACCCAAAGAGTACAGGCTTCTGGAGTATCTTGCAAGAAATGCTCATCAGGTTCTGAGCAGGACACAGATCGCAGAAAGCGTCTGGGATCAAGATTTTTTCAGTGATTCGAACGTCGTCGATGTCTACATAAGATATTTGAGAAAAAAGATTGACGATCCTTTCTCCACAAAGCTAATCAACACTGTTAGAGGCTTCGGTTACAGGCTAGGTTGATACGATGAAAAAGATAGTTCCTATCAGGATAAAGCTGACTCTCTGGTACGTCCTTTTCCTGGGTGTTATTCTATTTGCGTTTAGCGTTTCGATCTATGCGATTCTCAGCGCACAGCTTCATAGCGAAGCCGATTCGTCATTGAGAATCGTATCTTCGCAGCTCCTTGCAAATATCGAGATCGTCCAGGATCTTCCGATATTCAGGAAGACCGTCGAAATGGAATCTCTCAGTAACAGGTTACTTGCCGAAGGATTCGCTGTCAGGTTGATGGATGGATCGGGAAACATTGTTGAGGGTTTTGGGCCGTTTGGAATTCTAAAGGCCTCATTAGAGCTTTCTGACAGGGAATTCACTACAGTCTCTACATCTGTGGGCGTCTGGAGGATTTTCACCGTTAAGATTGGTCAGTGGGGATGGATGCAGGTGGGAGAATCTCTTTCGAGTGTCAGAATTGCCCTCTTCCGACTGTCCAGGTTGATGCTGATTCTCGGACCTACGATAATTATTCTTGCAGTGCTTGGCGGGTTTTACATGGCAAAGAAATCGCTTGAGCCCGTGGAGAGAATTACGCTGCTTGCAGAAGAGATCAGTGTTGAAAAACTCAACAAGAGGCTCAACCTGACTTTGCCAAATGACGAGCTAGGACATCTCGCCAGTACTTTTGACGGAATGCTCGAGAGACTTGAAGAATCCGTCAAGAAGCAAAGACAGTTCACGTCTGATGCGGCGCATGAGTTGAGAACGCCTTTGACAGCGATTAGAAGTATTGTGGACGTTACACTTCACAGAGATAGGGATTCCGATGAATATGTGAATGCGCTTGTTCAGATTCAGAACGAAATTGAAAGACTTAGCAGTATTATAGATGATCTTCTTGTAATCACGCGGCTTGAGAATAGCCTTCAAAAAGGTGATTACAAAGTCTTTCCAGCAGGGGTCTTAATCGAAGATGTTCTTGACACGATAGCAGTCCTCGCCAAAGAAAAGAACATACATATTATGACGGAAATTCCTTCTGACCTTGAGATAGCAGGCGATCGACAAAAGCTTTCTAGAGCAATCTTCAATCTCGTGGATAATGCGATAAAGTACACCCCCGAGGGCGGCCAGATAAGGATATCCGGAGAGAAAGACCAGTCAAGAGAAGAAGTCGAAATTCTCATAGAAGACAATGGAATAGGAATACCGGCAGATGAGATTGACAAGATATTCGACAGGTTCTATAGAGTTGACAAGGCGAGATCTGAGACAAGGGGCACAGGACTTGGGCTGTCTATAGCTCAGGAGATAGTAAAGGCTCACAACGGAACGATAACTGTAAAGAGCTCATCTCAGCAGGGATCTATATTCAGAGTGACTCTCCCCTTGAAAATTAGAAAACTCTAATCTGAGTCTAATTCTTCTCTAATCTCTCCGATTTATATTTGGTTGCAGCAGCGATAGAAGTTTCACATAGATGTGATCCCCGTACACAGATGTAGATCAAGCAATTGCGGGAAGGGGAGCCTGGAAATGAATCAAGCTACTCCGGCAAGGCGATAGCAAGACAGGCTCCCATTCTGGAAAAATGAAAAAAGCCCTTTTCATCATCCCCAAAATAGAAGCCAGGTGACTGGCTTCTATTATTCTAGTCTCTCCGAGGGAGTGACACCGACATCCTGGAATGAATCTTAAGCATTCCCTCGGCTTGAAGGAAGCTTAAGATATCAAATAACTCGTACCTCAACATGTTCAGCTCCCCGGCCAAAGCGTCTATGTTTACATAGATATCGGGATCGTTTGAGGTCAACTCCTTGAGCTTCAAGATCACCGCCTGTCTTTGCTTTTCCTTGTCAGGGATCCCGCCTCCTTCAACTTGAAGAATCCCCTTGTGAGTAATCCTGCCCATTCTGAAAGGCTTGATCTCGATCAGTTCTTCATCCACTAGTATATTCAGGCTTTCGTTCACTTCGCCGGGACAACCTCCGACTTCCCTAATCAACTCGTCAACAGAGAAGTATCTCTTTTCTCTCCCGAGAACTTTGTCGTATATCTTCGCCAATATTGATTGTTCATGCTCTGATATGCCCATTTCAATACCTCTTTGGTTTTCCTACCGGAGCCATGTAAATGACAAATTCGTCATAACCATCTAGACCTATCAACTTATCGATCTTCTCCTGATCGTAAGCTGCAATGGCGCATGTTCCAAGGTTTAGGGCCTCACAGGCAAGGTATAGATTCTGGCAGATATGACCTGCGTCCAGAAGGATTGGTTTGTATGATGTCAGGTCGTATCTCCACTCTGTCCTGTAGGGGATGACCGACCATACGAAAGTTGCAGCGCAATGTCCAACGAACTTCTGGCCTAGAGCGGCATCAGCAACTTCACTGGCGAAGTCGCCTTCCTTCTCCAAAACCAAAGAGTGAGACAAGGCGACGTAACGATAAAGGCCTCTCTTCAACCCTTTTACCAGTCTAACGAATATGTATGTCTCAAACGGGTGCCTTGCTCCAGCAGACGGGACAGTTCGCAACGTCGCATAGTTGTTTTTCATCACTGCTTTTACACCCTGAGAAGACCAGAGAAGAAAAGACAAAGCCTCAAGCGACAACTTCTCATCCGAGTAGACTCTTCTGCTTTCTCTAGAAAAAACTATCTCTCTCAAATCCTTCATTATAAGGTGAGTTGAGTTTGGGTCAGGAAGACTAATAAGGTCGTAACCCTCCGAGCTCTTCTCAAGAGAGGGCTGCGGCAGTCCCTTCATCTGATCTGTCTTGTTCATCTCTCTATTGACTTCTTGCCATATCTTGTTGCTCAAGAAAGCTCTTCCTTCCTTTCTTGTCATCATGAGAGCTCGCCTCCTTCGATTCATATAAATAAGTGTAGCACAGCAGCAAAAAAGTGAAGGACAGACTTGCAAATCTAATCAGAGCTTTTCAACAAGAGCCGCTATATGCTGGTCGCTGACGAAGACAACGTTGGCCGTCAACGGTCCGCCGTCCA
>NZ_DJHG01000028.1:0-5718 GCF_002432955.1 Mesotoga sp. UBA5825
GCTTTTCTCAGCTCCTGAACGGGAGGGTTGAACCTGTTCTGAACACAGACGGCGAGTTTCAACTTCTTCTTTCGAGATAGGGCTATCATCTGCTCCATGTGTTCGGAAGAAAGAGCCATTGGCTTTTCAACAAGAACGTGCTTTCCCGCCGAAAGAAAATCTATAGTGTTCTTGTAATGATTCCCGCTCTCGGTGGCGATGGTGACGAAGTCGATATTTGTCGAGAGTAAGTCTTTGTAGTCGGAGATTACGCGTGGACGTTGGAGAGCACACTCGGATGCTGGAGAGGAAGAGACTATGTCTTGGCCATGCTGCATCTCGTTTTTCTCACTTGTTCTCTCTTTCTCTCCGCGAACAAGCGATATCTCCTGTCTCTTCATATATTCTTCTGCAGCTCTTTCGGCTTTCTCCGGCACCAGATCGCAGACTGCAACAAGATCTATCAAGTCACTGTTTGCTGCAAAGGCCTCTATGTGTTTCTTTGTTCCAATTCTTCCGCAACCTATAAGTGCGGCACGTAGTTTCATAGTTTTTCTCCTTCCAATCAAGATATCAGTTCTGGTGATATCTTTTAATTACTTGTGTTGAAGAAAAGAAGCCTTTCTCTTCTCAAGGTACGCCTTCATTCCTTCTATTTGATCCTTCTCTTCAAACAATGAAGAGAACGTCTTCGCGCTTTCTGAAAGGTTGTCGACATTGAGAGATCTCCGGTATTGTCTCTTAGCACTGGCAATCGCAGCATATGAGCAAATGTCCAATTGATCTATCATTCTCGCCAATTCATCCTGAGTAGTCTGCCAGTTCTGGCAAATGCTGTTAAAAAGCGAATAAGAATAACTTTGCTTAGCTTCAATTATCTTTCCAAGGAAAAGCAATTCCTGGATCAAAGCCGCGTTTTTAATAGCACAAAGCTCGATGCCAAGCCAGCCGGGTGTGATTCCAAGCGTGACTTCAGGAAAACCCACTTTGCAGCTTTCTGTCACAATCGTGAGGTCACATGCAAGTGCGATCTCTAAACCTCCACCTAACAAATAGCGATCAAAGACACCTATGACGATCGGTTCGTAAGCGAGAAGAGTCTTGACGAGTTTGATTCCAGCTAGAGAGAAAGCTTCTGCTTCTTCTTTTGTCATGTCTATCATCTCTTTGATATTCGCGCCAGCGATTCCAGAAGGAGCATAGAGGACAAGCGGTTTCCGTTTCTCCACTTTTTGAATAGTAGTAGTTAGTTCTCCTATAATACTTGAAGAAATGACGGTCGGCTTTTCTGAGAGAGCATTAATTGCTAACTCGTAATGCGAACTACAGTCTCTAATCAACGTTAGTCCCCCTTTCTTTCTTGTACCTCCTTACTATGCAGGAGCAAGCATTCTGGAAAAGTCTGAATTAGCTTCCTCAATGCTCAAATCACTTCAACATTTCCAGACTGGATACCCATTTTTTTCAAGACGTATTTTGCATCGAAGATATACTTGGCGTTCTCGACTATCATTTTGTAGTCTATGTTTTTCTTGTGAGCCGTCGTGATTATTACTGCATCGACCTGCTTTATGAGGTCTTCCGTGAGAGGGGCTGTTTTCATTTTCTCTCCTTCCCAAATAAACTCAGGAACGTATGGATCGACGACGGTAACTCTGGCGTGATATCTCTCAAGGTTTTCGAGGACTTTGAGAGCCGGTGATTCTCTCATGTCTTCGATCTCTTCTTTGTAGGCGATTCCCAGCATGACTACTTTCGCTCCGTTCATGCATTTGCCCTGCTCGTTCAATGCTTTCATGACTCGGGTTACTACGTATTCCGGCATCGAGTCGTTTATCTCTCCCGAGAGTTCTATCAGTCTTGTATGGTAGTCGTACTTTCTCGCTATGTATGTGAGATAGAAGGGGTCTATCGGTATGCAGTGACCGCCGACTCCCGGACCGGGGAAGAAGGGCATGAAGCCGAACGGTTTGGTCGAGGCCGCGTTTATGACTTCCCAGATGTTTATGCCCATTTTGTCGGCAACGACTGCCATTTCGTTTATTAGGGCTATGTTCACTATCCTGAAAGTGTTCTCAAGTATCTTGGTCATTTCGGCCTCTTTCGGAGATGAGACGACAAAGACTTCTGCGTCCAAGACAGATTCGTACAGGAGCTTAGCCACTTCGGTCGATTCAGGGCCTACTCCTCCGACGACTTTTGGTGTGTTTTTGGTTTTGAATCTGAGGTTTCCCGGATCGACTCTCTCGGGGCTGAATGCGAGATAGAAGTCTCTTCCACATTTTAGCCCTGTCTCTTCGAGGATCGGCTTCATAACATCTTCCGTCGTTCCCGGGTAAGTTGTTGATTCGAGCACGACGAGCATGTCTCTGTGAAGTCTCTTTGCAACGTCTTTGGTAGAGTTGATCACGTATGTCAGGTCGGGCTGCTTGTATATGTCCAGCGGAGTCGGAACGCAGATAGCTACAACATCGCATTTACCAAGTTCGTCGAAATCGGTGGTCGCCCTGAGATGTCCGTCCGAGACGATTCTTTCCAGATCGGCGTTGACAACATCTCCTATATAATTGTGACCCTCGTTAACCATTTCGACCTTGCTTTCCTGGATATCGAAACCTATCACTTTGAATCCGGCCTTGGCCTTCTCTACCGACAGAGGCAGACCGACGTAACCCAGACCTATTACTCCTATTACTGCCGTTTTGTCAAGAATCTTTTCCTTTAGCATCTTTGTACTCCTTATCTTATTGACTTCAAGAATTGGATGAATCTCTCATGATCTATTGCAAAATTGCCGGATACTCTCTTTCCTGCGGGTACATTTCTTGTAACAACTGAACCAAGAGTTATTGCTGCTTCGTCTCCAATGGTTATGCCACTTGTTAGTACAGCGCTTGGTCCTACCCATACATTCTCACCGATCCTAGTATTGCCACCCAGCATTGCAAGAGCAACTATTTTGGACTTCTTTCCGATCTCCACACCGTGAGCCACGTGCACTAGATTGTCTATAGTGACTTCTTCATGAACAATGGTGTTTCTCGTTGGAAAGAGTCCTCTGCAAACAACTGTGTTTGCCTCTATTTGAACATTGCTCTTCAATACCGCCCAACCAGCATGTCTTACTATACGGTTTATTCCATCAATTTCTACTACTTCATAGCCTTCAGATCCTACAACCGTTCCCGACATTATCACGCAGTTGTCACCAATCAGCGAGTTTTCTAGAATCACAGCATTGGGATAGATCACAGTGTTTTTGCCAATTCGAACATTCTTGCGAGCAATATATGCCGTTGGATAGATCACGGCACTCTCATCGATTGAAGTGTCAAACGTTTCGAAATAGAAACCAGAATCTATAAGGTGATCGTGGATTCTGTAAAAGTCTCTTTTCGGATTGTCGGTTACAAGTATTCCGACATTGAGTTGTTTTAGGGTAGAGGCGATTTTCTCAGTAGTGATTACCGCAGATACCATTGAATCATCTATCTGAGCGATGTAATTCTCATCATTAAGAAAAACTAGTGTGTGTTTGCTTGTCAAGGCATTCAGTTTGCCCAATGCCTCGAATTCACTATCCTTTTCAACAGTTACCCAATTCAGCTGATTACTTAACTCGATTAGTTTCATTCAGCACCCCCCAACCGAGACTAGGTTTTCTCATTGCCGATACTAGAGTCTTCCATACCGATTAGCCCGTTCATCGATGTGAAAACTGTCATCTTTTCAACTACATACTCAATCTCTTCGCCTGTCATTCCAGGGAATATCGGTAGGGCAAGTGTCTCTTCACAGGCCTTCTCGGTCACGGGAAATTCCCCCGTCCTATAACCGAGGTACTCAAAGCACTTCTGCTGGTGAAGGCCCATGGGATAGTAGATCGATGTGCCGATACCGTTACTGGCAAGATGATCCCTCAGTCTATCTCTCTCTTCTCTGCTGAAGCCTTCAAATCTCACCACGTACTGATGGAAGACGTGAGAGAAGCGATAATCGTTAGCCGTCGCCGGTTCACCGTCCGCCGAATAAGGAACAGAGGGGCAGTGAATTACGACATCGTTGTGGGTTGTGGGTTGTGCGTTGTTCGAAAGAGACTTATCTTTACCCACAACCGACAACCTACAACATACAACGTTCAAGCCGTTCTTTATCATCTCGGCTTGATACTTCTCGGCTATTTCAATTCTTCTTTTTTCGTATTCTTCCAGGTGTTTCAGTTTTATATTCAGAACTATGGCCTGGAGTTCGTCAAGTCTCGAGTTTATGCCTATCATTTCATGAACGTATTTCACGGGTGAGCCGTGGACTCTGTAGCTTCTGCAGAATGCTGCGAGTTCGTCGTCATCTGTTGTTATCATTCCGCCGTCGCCATAGGCACCCAGGTTCTTCGTCGGGAAGAAAGAGAAAGTCGATATATCTCCGATCGAGCCTGTCATAATAGTCGATCCGTCTGGATGGTTCCATCTCGAGCCAATTGACTGTGCGCAGTCTTCGATTATCTTAACTCCGTATATCTCTCTTATGTTCTGGAGTCTCTCAAGATTCATAGACTGGCCGAAGAGATGAACCGGGATTATCGCTTTGATCTTTTCTCTTTCGGGATGGGTTTGGAGCAGTTCTTCGACCTTGTCAAGGTCGATGTTGTAAGTTACCGGGTCGATATCCGCGAAAAGAGGGGTGGCACCGTTTCTGGTAATGCAGCTGACTGTAGCGAAAAAGGTATAGGGAGTTGTAATCACATAGTCTCCGGGGCCTATTCCCAGAGCAGCCACGGCAATTAGGAGAGCATCTGATCCATTTGCGACTCCAATCGCATGTTTTACTCCAATTAGATCGGCTACGCTTTGTTCCAGCTCTCTTACAGCTTCACCCAGAATCACCCTTCCGCCTAGAAGAGCCCCGTCTATCTCCTGGAGAACCTCTTCTCTTAACTCGTTGTATTGCCTTGTCAAATCGAATAGTGGTATATGCATAGAACCTCCATCTTTCTGTCGAGAGGACGCCTGTACTTGGAGAAGACGGATCCGAGATTTCAAACGGACGAGGAGATTAGAATCACATTCTCCTTATTGGAGATTTGTGCCGATAATTTGCCTCAGGAACGTAACTCTCGTCATCTCGCCCTCTCGAAAATGGTTTTTCTCGTTACACAAGCTCTTCTAGTTCAACTTTGCCTAATTTGGATATTGTGAACACCATTACGTTTTTCATTCCCTTTTCTTTTGCGTTCTTGACTATGTTGTTTGCATGTCTGAATGACGCAACGATCACCGCGGTTTCCTCATCGCTTTTCACTTCTTCGGGTGAAGACACATGAAGATCGTGGAAAGTTCCGTTTTGCTTTGCTTGAGAATCGTCGATGAAACCGATGATCTTGACTCCTTCGGTTCTGAGGACGTCCGCAAGAATCCCTCCGATAATCCCGGCGCCGTAAAGATAGAAGCTTTCGTGTTCACTCTCTTTGATTGTGTCGAGAACCTCTCCAAATATCTCTCTCGATTCCGTGTATAGCTTTGCCGCCTCTTTTAGATAAAGAATAGTCAGATACTGCAGCCTGAATTTACCCGCTTCAGTCAGTACGTACCGCATATTCCTCCGGTTTTCGCCCTCTTTCTGAATTAGGTGCGAATCTTCGAAGTCTCTTATATACTTGTTGACCATACTGGGAACGATACCGGCAATTCGGGCGAGCCTCTCCTGAGAGACGGAAGAACTCTCAGTCAGGGCCTTCAGAAT
>NZ_DJHG01000082.1:0-18940 GCF_002432955.1 Mesotoga sp. UBA5825
TGGAGAAGGAAATGTAATCAGAATGGGGTTCAACGAAGAACTGGACGTCCTTCGAGATCTCCTTGACAACTCGGTTGAGAGGATGAAGGCGATCGAAGCTAGTGAAAGAAAAGCAACGGGAATCTCTTCTCTGAAGGTCAAGTTCAACAAAGTCTTCGGTTACTTCCTCGAAGTCCCGAAGAGTCAGACTAACAAGGTCCCCGAGAGCTATACCAGGAAGCAGACTCTTGTGAACTCCGAGAGATATATTACACAGGAACTCAAGTCGTTTGAAGACAAGATACTGAGCGCAAACGAAAAGATAGAGACACTCGAAAAAACTCTCTTTTCGAGTGTCTGTTTACAGCTTGCTAGTTCACTGGAGAGATTCAAGAGTGTAGCGCTGGTATTATCTGAAATCGACGCTTCTCAGTCGCTGGCATCTGTAGCAAGAAGAAACAACTATTCTCGCCCCCGCTTTTCAGAGCATGGAAAAGTGAAGGTTTCTAGTTCGAGACATCCTATTGTAGAGAAATTTGTGGCTGACTTCACGCCTAATGACATATCCATGAGCCGTACAGAGAATTTCTTCATTGTAACAGGACCGAACATGAGCGGAAAATCCACTTTCATACGGCAGATTGCCCTGCTCTCGATCATGGCTCAGATCGGCTCCTTTGTGCCTGCAGATGATGCAATGCTATCAATCTATGACAGGGTCTTCACAAGAATCGGTGCAAGGGACGAACTGGCAAGCGGGAAATCGACTTTTCTAGTAGAGATGATGGAGACGGCAACGATCCTCTCCAAGGCGACGGAAGACAGCCTGGTGATCCTGGACGAAGTGGGCAGGGGAACAAGCACCTTTGACGGTATTTCAATAGCATGGGCGGTTTCAGAGTTCATATACGAGGCGGTGGGATGTCACACGATATTCGCCACTCATTTCACGGAGCTAACCGAACTCTCTAATATGTACACGGGCATCAAGAACAAGACTGTCCGCATAGTTGAAACCGAAGAAGGAATAGTATTTCTCCACAAAGTTGTGGACGGAGTTGCAAACAGATCCCACGGAATAGAGGTTGCCAAGCTTGCAGGAATTCCCGAGGCAGTTCTCTCCAGGGCAAAAGAGATTTTGAAGGTGATCTCCAAGCAGTCTGCCCTGGACAAAGCGGTCAGGGTATTGACAGCCGAAGATCTCAAGGAGATAAGGCAATCAAAGAAAGGAAAGATGAACAGAAATCAGATCACTCTATTTTGATGCTGATAAAACATTCTGCATTCCGGAGGTTGGGCATGTCGAGAATCGAAAGGTTTAGAGAAAAGCTTAGAGAAAGCAAGCTTGACGGGTTTGTTCTTTACAACATGGAGTCCAGCAATCGCTCCAGTTCCTGGTATCTATCCGGGTTTTCCGGCTCTTTCTCAGTTCTTATTGTGACCCCGAAGGGCGAGTACATAGTGACTGATTCGAGGTACTTCACTCAAGCCGAAATTGAAACGCACTTCAAGCTGATCCCTTTCAACAATGGCGACGAACTCAAAGACGTAATTCAGGCGACGCTGGCCAAAGATGGAGCCAGCCGTGTGGGATTTGAGGAAGAGACGATCAGCTATGGTCTTTACAAGCGGGTCTTCTCCCAGCTGGGCGTCGAACTTGAACCCGCAGACAGTATTCTCAAGGATCTTAGGATGGTAAAGTCTCCGGAGGAAGTCGAGAAGATGAGACTGGCAGTCAAGATCGCCGAAGATGCGCTTACAGAGACTTTCAACTTCATTCGTCCGGGAAGGACTGAGGAAGAAGTATGTGCGACACTCGAATATGAGATCAGGAAGCGAGGAGGCTACCTTGCCTTCGAGACGATAGTGGGCAGCGGACCGAGAAGCGCAATAGTTCACGGCAGACCGTCCAATAGAACTCTCCAGGAAGGCGATTTTCTCTTGATCGACTACGGGGCAAGGGTAGACGGCTACAACTCGGATATTACAAGAACTTACAGTATAGGGGAACCGTCTGACGAAATGGTGAAGGTTTATGAAGTGGTTCTCAAAGCGCAAACAGAAGCTAAGAACGCCTCAAAGGCAGGGGTTATAGGAAGCCAGATACACGAAGTTGCAGCAAGTATAATTAGAGAGGCGGGTTATGGCGACTACTTCGGTCACGGCCTGGGCCACAGTCTGGGAATGGACACTCACGATGGCCAGGGGCTTTCTCCTAAGAACTGTAATCCTATCCCGGCCGGAGCGGTCATTACAATAGAGCCGGGCATCTATCTTCCCGGCAAATTTGGGGTTAGAATAGAAGACGATTGTTATTTTTGTGAAAGCGGAGTAGAAGTTCTGACAAATCTAGATAGAGAGTTGAAGATTCTTTAGCAATCCGGAGGTGGCTTCTAGATGATAGAAGTTGGAAAGATTAGAAAAGGAACGCCTCTTATCATTGATGGAGATATCTACATCGTGACTGAAGCAAATAAGCACTCAATGGGAAGAGGAGACGGGATAAT
Organism: Mesotoga sp. UBA5825; assembly: GCF_002432955.1. Lineage (NCBI taxonomy): Bacteria > Thermotogati > Thermotogota > Thermotogae > Kosmotogales > Kosmotogaceae > Mesotoga > Mesotoga sp. UBA5825. The sequence continues at coordinate 2,487 of NZ_DJHG01000082.1, forward strand.
TCGGACGAGGATGAAGAACATCAAGACCGGCCTCGTTAGGCAATTCACGTTCCAGGCAAGCGAGAAAGTGGAGGAAGCGGCGCTTTCATTCAGACATGTGCAGTACCTTTACTCGGAGGATGAGATGTTCCACTTCATGGACCTCGAAACATTTGAGCAGTATACAATTGGTTTAGACGAGATGGGAGATGCCCTGGACTACATAAAGGAGAATGAAGTGGTGGATCTTCAGTTCCATGAAGATAGGCCGATAGGTATTGTTCTTCCGAACACTGTGGTTCTGGAGGTGAAAGACACCGCTCCCGCTTACAAAGGCGACACGGTTTCGGGAAGCGGCAAACCGGCCGTTCTGGAGACGGGGCTCAAGGTGACGGTTCCATTCTTTGTCGAAAACGGTGAGTTGATTCGAGTAGACACAAGAACCGGCGAATACATCGAGAGAGCATAAGGAGAAAGGAGGGAGAATTATGGATTTTGAAGAGACTGATCTCGGCAGAATCGAGATCTCGGAGGCAGTGATCCGGGATATCGCTATTCACTCCTACATTGAATTTCTGAAATTCGATCCTAAGGAAGCCAAAGCACGAAAAGAAGCCAAGTCTACGGTAGATATCGACCTCGACGAAAAGGTCGACGGTACGAAGACTGTCAAGATATCAGTAAACACAAAGATCAAGTACGGTGTCTCTATACCCTCATATGCCAGAAAGATGCAGGAGAAGCTGAAAAACGATGTTGAAAGCTTCAGCGGCATAAAGGTTGAAGACGTTTCCATCACTATCGAAGATGTCTTTGAAGAGGCCCAAAAACCAGTGATTATTGAGGAAGAAGAGCTCGAAAAGAGCGAAGCAAAACCTGAACCGGAAGAGATGAAACCAGAAGCGACTGTAGTGGAAGAGGCTGAAGACGAAGAAAAAGAGAAAGAGGTTTGAAGACGTGAAGGCAGGTCTAAACAGAAGCAGACGAAGAATGAGGGAAATTGTTTTCAGTGCGATCTATCAGTATGACTTCAACGAAGACGTGGAGACTTCATCTGATTACCTCGAAAGGGAGTTGAGCTTCTTCTCGATGGAAGACGAAATGAAGTTGAGAACACGTAAGTACTTCGAGAGCATCTTGAAGTATCGAAGCGATATTGACGAAGTGATACGAAAACACCTTATGAACTGGACATTCGAGAGACTTGCCTCGATCGATAAGAACGTCCTTAGGCTTGGAGCGTATGAGATTATTTATGAACCCCAGATACCAATTGAGGTGACACTTAACGAATCGATCGACATCGCCAAGAAGTACGGTTCGGAGCAGGGCGGGAAATTCGTAAACGGCGTTCTCGACAGAATTGCTCGGGAGTGCGCATCAACAGAGAAAAAGCATTTATGAGGAGGAGACCATGCTGACCGATCTGGAGATAGCACAAAAAGCAGAACTGAGGGAGATTGACGAAGTTGCCTCATCGATTTCGATTCCCGACAAACACTTGAGGAGATTTGGAAAGTACGTAGCGAAAATCTCTCACCTATACCTCAATGAGCTGCAGGATAGACCTGATGGAAAGCTGGTTCTTGTTACGGCCATAAGTCCAACAAGCGCAGGTGAAGGAAAGACGACAACTTCTGTGGGTCTGGCAATGGCACTAAACAAGATCGGTAAGAAGACCTTCGTAACTCTCAGAGAACCATCCGTTGGACCGATAATGGGAATCAAGGGAGGGGCTGCCGGAGGCGGCTACTCTCAGGTGCTTCCGATGGAAGAAATCAATCTGCACTTCACAGGAGATTTTCACGCGGTATCGATGGCACATAATCTTCTTTCGGCTGTTATTGATGCACACATTAACTTCAAGAATGAATTGAAAATAGATCCGACGCAGATATACTGGCCGAGAACAATGGACATGAACGATCGGGCTCTCAGGCAGATCATCGTGGGGCTAGGCGGTTCGGCAAACGGCTATCCCAGAGAAGATTCATTTGTAATAACCGCCGCATCTGAGATCATGGCTATCATTTGCCTTTCGAAGAACCTCGTTGACCTGAAAGAGCGCCTCTCGAAAATCATTGTGGCTAGAAGTTACGACGGAGAGTTCATAACAGTTGAGGATTTGGACGTCCAGGGCGCGATGGCAACTCTACTCAAAGACGTTCTTGATCCGAACCTAGTTCAGACTCTTGAAGGAACTCCGGCTTTCGTTCACGGAGGCCCGTTCGCGAACATCGCTCACGGAACAAACACTTTGACTGCCACNNCTTGACTTCGTCTGTCAGGTCGGCGACCTGAATCCAAGCGCAGTGGTTCTCGTTGCTTCGATCAGAGCGCTGAAGCTAAACGGAGGTGCTTCCAAGAACGAAATCCAGGAAGAAGATATCGAGAGCCTGAACTATGGGTTCAAGAATCTCAAGGTTCATTTCGAAAACCTCAGAAAGTATGGGATCCCTGTAGTTGTGGCTCTAAACGAATTCCCAACAGATACGGCGAAGGAAAGGGAAACGTTTGACGCTCTATGCAAGGCTGACTCCATACCTTACGAATTGTCGAAAGTGTGGGCCGAGGGCGGTGCAGGTGGAATCGATCTCGCAAAGAAGCTACTTGAGGTCATTGATCAGCCCAATAGCTACAAGCCCCTGATACCAATGGAAGCTCCGTTTGAGGAAAGGCTGGAAAAACTTGCAATGGAAATCTACAGAGCCGGAAGAGTAGATCTTGAACCAGCGGCTAAGAGCAAACTCAGGCTCTTTAAGAAGAAGGGTCTCGACCGTCTTCCGATAATCGTCGCCAAGACCCAGTACTCAATTTCTGACGATGATAAAAAGCTTGGAGCGCCGGAAGGCTACACTTTCAAAGTACGAGATCTCAATCTATCGGCAGGTGCCGGATTCATAGTTGTGGTTGCCGGCAAGATAATGCTGATGCCCGGACTCGGGAAGGATCCCAACGCGAAGCACATAGATATCGACGCAGACGGAAAGATCAGCGGGCTCTTTTGAGGTGATGAAGATGATACTTGATGGAAAGATCGTTTCAGAGAGTATTTATTCTGATGTCAAAGAGAAGATCAAAGAGAGAGCGGAAAATCTTCCTTCGCTCGTTCTCTTCTGCGATGAGCCCGATGCTTCTAACAAGTCGTATATGAGATCAATAAAGAAGCAGGGGGAAAAACTCGGCATAGAGGTCATTGTTCACGACAGCGGGATCAATCCCATCGAAGAGATCTCGAAGATGAACAACGACAAAAGCGTTGCGGGAATAATGGTTATGCATCCTCTTAAAAACGCCGATGAAAAGGCGGTTCTGGCCGCTCTCGATCCGGGAAAGGATCTGGAGGGTCGGACGGTATCGAACCTCGGCGGAATAATCAACGACGAGGAGTTTTTCGCTCCTCCAACTGCCGAGGCCGTGATGGAGATTCTGAGTTACTACGGAATCGAAGTCAAAGGCAGGGACATAACTATTGTTGGAAGATCAAACACGGTCGGAAAGCCTCTGGCACTGCTGCTTCTCAAAAAAGGTGTAGACGGTACGGTTACCGTTTGCCACTCGAGGAGCAGGGACATCTCCGAAAAGACTTTCAACGCCGATATAGTGGTTAGTGCCGTTGGAATAGCGAAATTCGTGCATCGAGAGATGATCAAGCCCGGGGGCATTGTAATAGATGTGGGAATCAACTTTGTTGACGGCAAGCTGGTTGGAGACGTTGACTTCGATGAAGTCAGCCAGATAGCGGCAGCGATAACCCCTGTTCCCGGAGGAGTGGGCAGCGTAACGACGGCGCTCTTGTTCAGGCACTACACAAAATCCCTTGAAAGATTGGAGTCTTAGCAGATGAATGAACAGCCACTATTCAGGCGACTAAAAGACTACTCCTATGCCCAGCTGGAGGTTCTTGCCAGCGAAATTCGTGACACGATAACGAGAGTAGTTTCCTCTAACACAGGTCATCTGGCTTCCAACCTGGGTACCGTCGAGCTGACAATTGCGTTATATAGAGTGTTCGATCCCGATGAAGACGTTTTAATATGGGATACGGGACACCAGGCATATACTCACAAGCTGCTTACGGGGAGATACGGTTCCTTTGGCTCCTTGAGGAAGAAGGGTGGAGTTAGCGGTTTCCTTAACAGGATTGAGAGTCCGTATGACTTCTTCGGTGCCGGCCATGTAGGCACGGCTCTTCCTGCCGCAATGGGTATAGAGCAGGCAGATAACATATTCCGAAGCTCAAGGAATGTCGTTGTTGTTGCCGGAGACGGTGCCTTGACTTCGGGAATGGCACTGGAAGCTTTGAATCAGATGAAGGACATAGGTTCGAAGATAAAGGTGATCGTTAACGATAACGGAATGAGTATCGGAAAGAATGTGGGGAGTCTTTCGTCTTCTCTTGCCGAACTGAGACTCAATCCTGTGTACAGAGAAATGAAGGGCGATCTCAAGAACACCCTTGAAGCGATGAAACTGGTAAGCCTGGAGCAGTTCCTGTCGAAAATCAAGAGCGGCCTGAAGGCCTCAATTCTAGGCGGAAACTTGTTCGAAGACATGGGGCTAAACTACATTGGTCCGGTTAAAGGCCACGACTTCCAGGAGATGGAGGCCGTGTTTTCGGCAGTCAAGCAGCTCAGGGAACCCTTCCTGGTACATGTTGTCACAAAAAAGGGCAAAGGTCTTGAGTATGCAGAATGCAACCCTACCAGGTTCCACAGTGTCAGCAAGATCGACCCGGATAGTGGAGAGAAGATCTCGAACAGCGGCGAACTTTCTTACAGCGAGGTCTTTGGAAAGGTCCTGACAGAGCTTGCGGAGGAAGATCCTTCCATATCGGCAATAACCGCCGCGATGCCAGACGGAACGGGACTGGCAGAGTTTGCGAAGAAATATCCTGCCAGATTGTTCGACCTTGGCATAACGGAGCAGCTTTGCACCACTTTCGCCGCAGGGATGGCAGCAGCGAAGACGAAGCCGGTCTTTGCAGTATATTCGACTTTCTTGCAAAGAGCCTTGGATCAGTTGATCCATGATGTGGCCCTTCAGGATCTGCCGGTGTTATTCGCAGTAGACAGGGCAGGAATAGTTGGGCAGGACGGACCGACCCATAACGGAATCTTCGATATTGCTTTCCTTTCGATGATTCCAAATATGCAAATTCTTGCACCTTCGAGCCTGAAGGAACTGGCGAACATGATCTTCACTCTCTTCGCTGAGAAATGGATGGACCATCCCACTGCGATAAGATATCCGAGAGAGACGGAACTCCAGAGCATCGACGAGATTCTCTCGAACCTGAGGAAGATAGAGCTGTTCAAGTGGGAAAAGGTGATCGACGGAAAGGAAGCCGCCATTCTTGCAACAGGAGCAATGGTTTCCAGGAGCAGGGAGGCCGCTCTCTTGAACGGATATGCACTCTATAACTGCCGATCAATAAAGCCGTTCGACAAAGCGGCTCTAGGACAAATCTTTGCCGATTACGACCTGATTGTGACGGTTGAAGAGGGAATAAAGAGCGGGGGCTTCGGCTCCAACGTAGCACTTGAAGCTATTAGGCAGAATTACAATGGTAGAATCGATATTATTGCAATTGAGGACCGTTTCTCTTCTCACGGCACAAGGGAAGAGGTATTGAATGAGCTGGGGCTAGATGCCAGGGGAATAGAGAATAGAATCTCTAAACTGAGAGGTGAAAAGAATGCAAGTAACTACAGAATTCGGTAAGATCGATATTTCTCTTCAGGCGATATCTTCGATAGTCAAAAAGGTTGTATCTGAGTCTTACGGACCGGTGAACGTCGGATCGCCCCAAACGGGCTTTTTGACAAAGCTTTTCGGCACGGGAGAGGATTCCAGAAAGGGAATCAAAGTAACCGAGGAGATCGACGGCACGCTTGAGATAGACATCGATTTGATTCTCGAGTACGGAGTAAGAATTCCCACAGTCGTTGAAAACATCCAGGAAAATGTATTTCACAAGCTGAAGGAGCTTACTGAAGCAACCAATATAAAGGTGAATATTCACGTTGTCGGCTTGCAGGATTGATGGGAGGCAAAAGAGATGAAACGTATCAACGGCAAGTTTTTTGTCGCCGCCTTCCAGAAAGCCGCTGAACGACTTCTGGCAAATAAAGATGAGATCAACGCGCTTAATGTCTTTCCTGTTCCAGACGGAGATACTGGATCTAATATGGCGGCCGCTATGATAGAGGCATGCGAGTATCTCGATAGATTGAAGAAAGATGATTTGGTGAGCGTTCTGGAAGCGGTTAAGACCGGCATGTTGATGGGTGCCCGTGGGAACTCCGGTGTTATTCTATCTCAGATATTCAGAGGATTCGCCGAGGGAATCGGAAACAGAAAGTTTGTTGGCACAAAGGCCTTCACCGAGGGCCTGCAAAAAGCAAAAGAAGTCGCTTATAGATCCGTAATGAAACCGGTTGAAGGTACGATGCTTACAGTTGTGAAGGTTACCGCAGAGACTGCCAACGAGCATTACGGAGACATTGAAGATTTCGAAGAGTATTTCGAGAATCTTATCAAAGTGGCTTTTGACACGGTGGAGAAGACACCGACCCTCCTGCCTAAACTAAAGGAAGCTGGAGTAGTAGATTCTGGAGCAAAGGGATTGGCTCACATATTCGAAGGATTCCTGCTGGCAATAAAGGGCGAGTTGGAACTCGAAGGACCTATTCAGCAAATGCCGCAGGCAATGGGTTCTTCAACTGAACGAATCGTCGAGATCGTAAGGGAAGAACTCAAGTTCACTTACTGTACAGAACTGATAGTCAACCTTAACGACTCCGAGAACCCCGAAGAAACTTCGGAAGTAATGAAGGCATACCTTGAAGAGATGGGCGATTCAATCGTCATGGTTCACCAGGATGAACTGATAAAGATTCACGTACACACAGATCATCCCGGAGATGTAATCGAGAAGTTTCTGGGAATCGGTTTTCTTCAGAAGGTGAAGATAGATAACATGAGGGTCCAGCATGAACACATAGTTGACATTCAGTCTAGAGGGCCCGAGATGTACGGCAACGGAAAACATCACGGAGTCATTGTGGTCTCGCCTGGAGACGGCCTGGCAGATGTTCTGAAGAGTCTTGGAGTTGATTTTGCAGTAAAGGGCGGCCAGACCATGAATCCGAGTTTGAAGGATCTTTACGAAGCTATCAGCCGAGTTACGGCCGACAAGGTAATAGTGCTTCCGAACAATCCAAACATAATTCTTACCGCAAAAGAGGCGGCGAATGCAATTCACGACGACAACCCAGAAAAGCAGGTTTACATCATCCCTACACGCACCGTTCAGGAAGGGATAGCGGCTATGACCGTCTATAACGACGAGATGGAAACCGAGTCGTTGATTGCCGAGATGAAAGAATCGGCCGAAGCAGTTTTTCCGATCTCTATTACATATGCCGTGCGTGACTCAAGCATGAAAGGAAAGAAGATAAAGAAGGGTGAATACATCGCGATAGGAAGAGAAGGCTTGATAAGCTCGGGCAGGAAGCTCGAGAAGCTTGTCCATGACTCGATTAAGATCGCTCTTGGCAAAGACACCGACAAGGAAGTGGTCACGATTTTTTACGGATCGGAAGTCTCCGAGGAAACTGCCGGGAAGCTCCTTGAATCTCTTTCAGGAAACTTCTCGGATCTTGAATTCGAAATCCACAGCGGTGGACAACCATACTATTACTACCTGATTTCAATTGAATAGATTACCATTTCAGGAGGGAACGATGTACTTACAGGACGTAGTAGTAAAACTTAACTCGTACTGGTCCGGTCAGGGGTGTATAATCGACCAGCCGTATGACCTGGAAATGGGTGCGGGAACATTTCATCCCTCGACATTCCTAAGATCGCTGGGCAAGAAGCCCTGGAAAGTCGCCTTCATCCAACCAAGCAGAAGACCCACAGACGGTAGATACGGCGAAAACCCGATGAGGGTTCAGAGGTATTTCCAGTATCAGGTGATTATCAAGCCCAACCCTGAGAATTCTCAGGAGCTTTACCTCGGTTCTCTGGAAGCTCTGGGAATAAACCCAGTGGAGCACGACATTCGTTTTGTGGAAGACAACTGGGAATCTCCGACTCTGGGAGCCTGGGGAGTGGGCTGGGAGGTCTGGTTAGATGGAATGGAGGTCAGTCAGTTCACGTATTTCCAGCAGGTTGGCGGAATCGACGTAGACCTCGTTTCTCTCGAGATCACCTATGGGCTTGAAAGAATCACAATGTATCTTCAAAAGAAAGCGAACATATTCGATATAGACTGGAATGAAGAGTTCAAGTATGGAGATGTATTCCTGGAGAACGAGAAAGAGTTCTCGGCCTACAATTTCGATGTGGCAAATACTTCCAGGCTCTTCGATCTCTACAGATTCTATCGCGAAGAATTCGATCTATGCATGAAAAACGGACTTGTAAGACCTTCTTACGACTATATGATCAAGTGCTCTCACGCCTTCAATCTTCTTGACGCCAGGAATGCCATCAGCGTATCTCAGCGTCAGAGCTACATCAAATCTATAAGAGAGATGGCAAAAACAGTTGCCGAAGCATATGTAGCCAAGGAGACCAATTCAGATGAATGATCATAAGGCACTGCTTGAAGTCGGAATTGAAGAGCTTCCTTCAAGTGAGGTTCAAGGAATGAGAAAACAGCTCTTAGAGAGAATAGAGAAGTCTCTCGAGAGTAATCGTTTGGGTTATGGAGGAATCGAGATCTTCGTTGCCAGCAGGCGATTCGGAGTGTTAATTCGAGACATAGAATCCAGTCAGGCGGACTTTGTGGAAAAGAGAAAAGGCCCGTCAGAGAAGATCGCCTATAGGGACGGCGAACCGACCAAGGCGCTCCTTGGATTCCTTAGGGGAAGTAACTCTCAGCTTGACGAAGTGAGTATTGAAGACGGATATGTATACGTAGAGAGACATATAAGGGGAAAGACTGCCAGAGAACTCTTGCCTCAGATCTTCTCAGATATGTTGCGATCGCTGGATTTCAAGAAGCCGATGCGTTGGGGAGACGGAACTTATAGATTCGTGAGGCCGGTCAAGTGGATAGTTGCTATGCTTGACTCCGAAATCCTCGATATGGAGCTCTTCGGAAAGAGATCGTCAAACAAGTCCAGGGGACACCGTTTCTTCTTCGATGAAGTTGAAGTATCGCCTGAGAATTACTTTCAGAATTTGAGAGATGCTCTGGTGATCGCTCGAGAGAGCGACAGAGAAGAAAGAACTCTCTCTGAAATCAGAAGAATTGAGTCGGATATTAATAGCCAGATTCCTGTTGATGAAGAACTGCTTGCCGAAGTCGTTTCTTTGACAGAATACCCAACGGCAGTTCTGGGAAACTTCATGGAGAAGTACCTCTCACTCCCGCCTGAAGTAATCATCGTAACTATAAAGCACCATCAGAGAACTTTCCCGGTCTACAAAGAAGGCAAGCTGACTAACGGCTTTGTTGCCTTTCAAGACGGACCAGATGATCCGCTGGGAAACATTCGATTAGGGTACGAGGAAGTTATAAACGCAAGGCTCGAAGACGCCTTCTTCTACTTCGAGAAAGACAAAGAGAAACCGATCGAGAACTACGTAGACGGATTGGAAGGAATCCTCTTTCAGCGGGGGCTTGGCACTCTGAAAGACAAAACCGACAGAACGATAGCACTTTCAGAGGCGATCTCTAAGAAACTCGGAGCCAAGAGAGAAGAACTGCTGGAGGTTAAGAGAACCTCTCTTCTTGCGAAAGCAGATCAAACCACAAGAGTCGTGCAGGAGTTTCCGGAGCTTCAGGGGATAATGGGAAGAATCTACGCTGAACTGTCCGGCGAAGATCCTGACGTCTGTACTGGAATAGAGGAGCACTACCGTGACAATGTGGTTCCGGCAACTCTGGCCGGTCCCGTAACCGGTATATCCGATCGTATAGATACTTTGGTCGGTAATTTCATGATAGGGAACATACCCTCTGCATCGAAGGATCCCTACGCTCTGAGGAGAAAGACTTCTTTCATATTCAAGACAATGCATCATCTCGGATGGAAACTCGATCTTCTCGGTCTGATTGAAGAAGCTTCCAGTGCCCTTGCCGGGGTGAATAGTGAAACACTTGATGCCATCACCGACTTCTTCTCTAACAGATTCGAAGCGTTCCTTCTTGAGAAGGGCTTCTCGATGAACATAGCACGATCGGTGAAGGTGTGGTGGAGGTTCCCGTATCTCGGAGTTCGCGCGGCCGAAGCGATCTCAGAGTATGTAAAGAAGGAGGATTTTACAGATCTTCTAGTAGCTTATCAAAGGGTCCACAATATAAGCAGAGGTCATTCGAGCAACTTTTTTGACGGTTCTAAGTTCGTCGAGCAGGCCGAACGTGACTTACTGAACAACTATTTGAAATGCTTCGACGATGTAATGGAAGCGCTCGAGCGCGACGATTTCGAGAAATCGCTCCTGTTACTGACATCTCTTAAGCCTCACATAGACAGATACTTCGACGATGTCTTTGTTATGGCCGAACAGGAAGATATCCGCCTCAACAGACTCGGCTTCCTCAAATCCCTAGATCAGCTCTTCTTGAAGATAGGCGATCTCTCGCTGCTTCTCGAAGAAGAGAGAGCGTGAAGCGTCGGTGAAGTCCGGGACTGTTGCTTTAGTGGGAAAGCCCAATGTGGGAAAGTCCACATTGATAAACACCATTATCGGAGAGAAGATCGCTATCGTCTCCGATAAACCGCAGACAACGAGAAACCGGATAGGCGGAATACTAACGACTGAGGAGGGCCAGATCGTCTTCTACGACACGCCCGGAATTCACAAACCTCTTCACAGACTCGGACAATACATTCTAAAAGTCGCGACTTCATCGCTGGCCGGATCGGATCTTCTGCTGGTTATAGTCGACCCGACGGACGGGCTTCGCGAGTCGGACAGGCTCGTTGCCAATCATGTTAATCAAAGCAGAATTCCTGTCTTTCTCGCCATCAACAAGATTGATGAATACAAAAACGAAAGGCTTATTCAGGACTTCAAAGCAAAGGCCGAAGAGCTTTTCGAAAACGTTCGAAAGACTTTCCTGATCTCTGCTAAGAGCGGAGATGGTGTTAAAGAGATAATTGAAGATGTCTTCGACTTTCTTCCAGAGGGAAAGATGCTTTTCCCCGAAGACTTGATAACTGATCGTTCTTCCAGATTCATGGCATCGGAAGTAATTCGAGAAAAGGTTCTGCAGAACACCAGACAGGAGATCCCCCACTCGGTGGGAGTTGTTGTTCGGGAGTTCAAAGACGAAGGTAGTATACTGAAAATAAGAGCCGATGTAATCGTAGAGAGGAGCAGTCAGAAACCGATAATTCTCGGCAAGGGCGGCTCGATGATCAAAACGATCGGCACTGAAGCGAGGACGGATCTCGAATACATATTCGACCAGAAAGTCTTCCTCGATCTCTTTGTCAAGGTAAGAGAAAAGTGGAGAGATAAAGATTCCTTTATACAGGAGTTCACAAACCTAAAAGACGAACTTCAGTAGACCGGGGGGATGTAAATGAAAAAGGGAAAGGCGACTTTCGTTCTCTTTCTTATGCTCTTCATGATGGTCCTTCTAAACGCGGACCAGATGGTCATGTCTCCGAACATCGGGGAAATCGAGACCGAATTTGGAATAACAAAAGCAGACATTGGCCTCATCCAGGGTTCATTCACTATCGTCGGCGCCCTCATTTCACTTCTATGGGGCTTCCTGGCAGACAAGTACAGTAGAAAACACCTTCTGCTATTCAGCGTTTTGGTGGGCGAGATCCCATGCTTCCTGTCTGCCTTCGTCCAGACTTTCCCTCAGCTCTTCATTACACGGGCTTTGACGGGGATCGGGGTAGGAGCTCTCTTTCCAGTCGTCTTTTCGTACGCCGGAGATGCTTTCAAAGAGTCTCAGAGAGCAAAGGTCAATTCCTTCCTCTCTACGGCAATATCTTTGGGAGCCATTGTAGGGATGGTAATTGCCGGCTTCACCGGCACATCTCTTGGCTGGAGAACGCCCTTCATCATCGTATCTCTTCCGAACATTGTCCTCGCGTTCCTATTCTTCCTGTTCGCTGAAGAACCAAAGAGAGGAGCCGCCGAAGTGGCTGTCGGTGAACTCGTGGATCAGGGGATAAATTACATCGGAAAAGTTAGACTGTCCGACTACAAGGAACTCTTCAAAGTGAAGACGAATCTGATTCTCTTCATACAGGGTATTTTGGGAACGATTCCCTGGGGAGCGATACCGTACTATCTTGTGAACTACTTCGAAACCTCGAAAAACCTCTCAAAGGAATCGGCCACTCTGATTTTCATTTTCTTTGGAGTCGGAAACGTGCTTGGAATATTCTTCGGAGGTCTTGTCGGTGGTCTATTGTATAAGAAGAAGCCGTCATACATGCCTCTCTTCAGTGGAATAACGACAATAATCGGCACTTTCGTGGCTCTCCTGGCCTTGAACTTCCCTCCAGTTGAGGGAGCCGGCAGCTTCATAATGCTGGGAGCGCTTGGAATGGTTGCTGCCGCTTCAGCGTCTATGACCGGACCAAACATGAAGACCATGCTGATGAATGTCAATCCCCCGGAAAACAGGGGAAGGATATTCTCGGTTTTCAACTTGACAGATTCTCTCGGAACGGGATTTGGGCAGTTCTTTGCAGGAACCCTGGCTACGGCAGTAGGCTCGCTGGGAGTCGCAATGAACGTTTCCGCGCTCTTCTGGCTTCCTTGCGGACTGGTGCTTCTTACTGCAGTACTGGCTTTCCCTAGAGACATCGACTCCCTTCACAGAAAGATGAAAGAGACTGCTCTCACTATGGGGAGGGGAAAATAGAGGCTTGTCAAGGGGTCGAAATTGATTACAGGACTGCCTTTGACTTGGAATATCGAAAAGAAAGTTGTATAATCTAATTGCTGAAGTAACCCTCAGACCGCTTCGCTGCCCTCGAAAAGGGCAGCAATTTTTATTTATAATGGTTATTTGCATAGATTTCTTCTTTGGGCTTGCTCGAAGTGCAGCGATTTTAGGAACGATACTTAGTTGGTGAGGAAATAATCTGCGATTCCCGTAACCAGGGCCTCAACAAGCTTTTCTCTGTAATCACTGGTAGAGAGAAGGACATCTTCTTCGGGATTTGACATGAACCCCGCTTCGAAAATCAGCACGGGAACTTCAGACCAGTTGAACCCCGTCATGTCGTCACGAACTCTGATTCCGAGAGACTTGATCCCGCTTATTTGAAGCAAGCTCGCATGGATCTTCTCGGCAGCCTTCCTGCTCTCTTCGTAGATCGGTGCAGTGTATTTGGACGATGAAGAAGGAATAATCAGCATGAACCCCTTCAGATAATTATCAGAGCTATAATCTGCATGAACACGAATACATAAGTCCGCATTAGCCTCATTTGCGATCTTCGCTCTTTCGATATTGCTCAAATTGACATCATGGCTCTCTCTGGTCATCACGACGTCGTACCCTTCCTCAAGAAGCCTATCCCTCAGCATGAACGACAATTCCAGATTGAAAACATACTCGGGGATTCCCGTAGATACGCCGCGAGTCCCCGTGGAAACCTTCGCCTTTGTTGTCTCGGAACCGGGAGCGATCGGCTCATGAGTCAGATCGGCCTCCTTCTGATGACCGGGGTCGATGCAGATAGTTAGCGAGAAACCAAGACCGGCAAACAACATTACAACTATTAGAAGTACTAATCTGTTCTTTGAATGCATGGAACCACTCCTAATTATTAGTCAATAAAGATTATAACTTCATTACGAATCGACAAGGTTAAACCTCAAGACTTGTAGTTACATTCACGGTCCACTCGGAAACGGAGACCCATTGACGGTGAACTGTCATACGCTTCCAGACGTGTCGGCCTCTCCTCCTGCCGAAGTCGGCCTTACTTCGTCGTGCAGCGAGCATCACTTCCCCGGACGATCCTCCGGGCCTCCGTCCCTGGGGAACTTAGCAATGCTTTCATTTCAATCCGGCATCTTCCCATCCTCGCTTTGTAGGTTATAATTATCAAGGAGGTGAGAGCTATGGCAAGCACTTACAGAAAAGAGATGCTGGAGTCAGAGATAATGAAGGTTCTCACAGTAGCTCTATCATCTTACACAGGCCACAACGACTCGCTTGGAATGACTTCCATTGTTAGGGTAGAACTCAGCAAGGACAAGAGATTCGCAACGATATTCGTCAGCTTGATGGGTCCTGACGATAGAAAGAAGAAACTCGTTGAGAAGCTGAATGAAGACAAGGGGATCTTCAGAACGGCTATTGCAAAGAATATCAGGCTATTCAAAGCTCCCGAAATACGCTTCAAGGAAGATATTGGAATTGAGGCAAGCCTCAGGGTAGCACAGTTGCTTGAACAGATCGAAAAGGAGAAAAAAGAGCCGAATAATGAGTGACGGAATAATACTCGTTGACAAGCCCGTTGGTGTAACCTCTCACGATGTTGTCAACCTTCTTCGCAAGAAACTGAATACAAAGAAGATCGGTCATGCGGGAACACTTGACCCTTTTGCAAGCGGACTTCTGATTGCCGGAATCAAAAAGGGAACCAGATTGCTCGAGTATTTCCTTGAAATGGATAAGACATATAGAGCGGAGCTTGAACTGGGGAGGATAACCGACACCTTCGATATCACAGGAAAGACAGTTGAAGAGAGAGAAGTTCCCGAGATCTCGATTGACGACATAACTTCGGTTTTGAAGTCGTTCGAAGGAGAGTATTTGCAGGTGCCGCCTGCATACTCTGCAAAAAAGCACAACGGAGAAAGACTGTACAAACTAGCTAGAGAGGGGAAGATCATAAACCTTCCACCGAAATCAGTGAAGGTTCACTCAATAGAACACATAACTCTCTCACAGAACAAGGTCACCTTCACCGCAAGGGTCTCGAAGGGAACTTATATAAGATCGCTAGTCATGGACATTGGCTACAAACTTGGCTGTGGAGCGACAACCACTAACCTCCGTCGAATTTCGCAGGGCAGATTCTCGGTAGACAACTCATACAGTATAGATGATGTTTCGCAGATCTCCGTAATCCCAATGGAGGAAGCAGTGGATTTTTTGCCCGGTCTTCTCCTCAGCGAGTCCGAAAGCAGCAAGGTGTTACTAGGTAATCAGATCCATGCTAACGGAGTTGCCGGCATCTTAGGGCACTTCGAGAAAGACGAGATTATCAGGATAATTGGAAGCGACGAGCGGCTTATCGCAGTGGCCAAATCCGAACGCACCTCCTCATTCTTGAAGACGCTTATCGCGAAAGACTCCAAAGAAAGAGTGGCCAAACTCGTGAAGGTTCTCGGTGCATGAAATGTATGTAGCCTGTATAGGTAACTTCGATGGCGTACATCTTGGGCATAGAGCGATCATGAAAACAACGGTAGATGTTTCAGAAAGCCTTAAGATGCAGAGCACAGCTATATCAATCGTCTATCCCTGGGGATACTACTTCCCCAACTTTCCCGGCATCATCTATCCTGTTGCCCAGCGTTTGGAGCTTATCCTGGCAACAGGTATAGAGAGAGTAATTACTGCCAACATGGCCGAGATAAGATACCTTGAGCCGGAGAAATACATCTCGGGCCTTGTGAAGCAGGGCGTAAAAGCCTTTGTAGTAGGTAAAGACTTCACATTTGGAAGCGGTGCGAAGGGAAACGTCGATCTTTTGGAGAGACTTTCAAAAGAGATGGATTTCGGCGTTGTAGTAGTTCACGATACACTTCATAACGAAAGAAGAGTCAGCAGTAGCTGGATAAGGGAGAGCCTTGTCAAAGGTGATATCGGATTGGCTAACACTCTCCTGGGGAAGAAGTACTCTATACGGGGAAAAGTGTACAAGGACAAACAGCTCGGTTCGAAAATCGGTTTTCCCACAGCAAACATAAGCAGGGGAGACGAAAAGCTGGTAACACCGAAGTCGGGAGTTTACATTGTCAAGTCGCAGATCAACTCAAGAGACTACTTTGGCCTGCTAAACATTGGATTCAGACCGACAATAAACACTTCCGAAGAGGTGAAGTACGAGATCTACTTCTTTGATTACTCGGGCAGCCTCTATGACAGAAATCTAGAGCTGGAGCTCCTCGAATTCATAAGGCCGGAACTTAAATTCGAATCCCTCGACGACTTGATAGAACAGATCAGACATGATGTAAAAGTCTCAAAGCGCTGGCTCGAAATTCACTCAGATATGCTCTGAGAAGAACGATGAGATTGCCTCGAAGAACTGAGGCTTCCTCTCTTCATCTGCAAACATCTCGTGCTTTCCACCGGCTATCTCAATTATTCTCTTCTCTGACTCTATCTTCTTGTAGAGCTCCTGTGCCCCAGCGGGATCGACAACCCTGTCTGCAGAGCCATATACGATCAGAGTAGGGATTTTGATTTTGTTCGCATTGGCCATTGCCAGATCGATACTATCTTCAAGCCC
>NZ_DJHG01000082.1:18958-19360 GCF_002432955.1 Mesotoga sp. UBA5825
CACGGCCCTTTGATTATGCGAAAGATCCGATGGAGTAAAACGCGACGAACTACTGAACGTCGTTTTCGGCGCGACTCTTCTGACAACCGAAATCAACGGCAGCAACTTCTTCACGGAGTCCTTCGCTGAAAAGAGATGGGGTGCGCTTATAGCCAGAGCTCTGTAAGAATTTGGATACTCCTCGGCAACCCTGGTAGCAATAAGCCCTCCCATACTATGGCCAAAAAGAAAGACCGGGAGATCCGGCTGGATCCTTTTCACTCCTTCAGTAAGCTGCCTGACCGCCGAAATGAAATCTGTAAAAGACTTTATGAAGCCGCGCGTTCCGGCCTGCATTCCGTGGCCGGCAAAGTCCGTCGCAAAGACACCAAATCCCTTTTCGCTTAGATAAGAAGCAAAACC
>NZ_DJHG01000082.1:19383-21676 GCF_002432955.1 Mesotoga sp. UBA5825
TCATATCTTCCGCTATGCTCACCTATTCCATGACATAACACAACATTCGCCTTAGCCCCTGGAGAAAACCACCGTCTGATAAACACCGAAACACCTCCTCAAAATGATTATATCTCTTAAGCAGGGGTGTTTACAAAAGCCGGAGACCATGATAATATTATTTCTGTTCGGCCCCATAGGATAACGGCTAGTCCACCGGATTCTCAGTCCGAGGGTCGGGGTTCGATTCCCCGTGGGGCTGCCACCCTAAGTTCCTCAAGTGATACCTAAAGTACGTTGAAGGGTCTCCCGATAGGGAGATCCTTCGTTTTTTAATGCTGGTACCTTAATCCTCACTTGAGCGTAAGCGCTTTGAAATATGGGTCAAAGTTGATCTCGAGGCCAAGAACCCGTTCGCCGACAATATCCGAACCCACGTGCATTCAAGACCAAGACTTCGCTGACCACTGCCAAGAGACGTTCTCTGCTCCTGCAACGCCCTGCCCCGGCACCCAGAATCATCGCCCAGCCTAGATTTTTCGTTTCAACTTGAGGATCGTAATCGACAAGCCCAGAGCAAGCAAGGAGGCATATATTGTGATGGTATCGCTTTGAGTCAAATCGTCGGACTCCATTACGGGGATTTGCTCGACCTCTCCTCCTGCTCTGTCTCCCATGCCGAACTCGGCCATATTCGCCGGGGGTTGCATATTTTCTCTCGTATCAACTTTGCCCGCCGCATCGAAATCTGGTATCTCTTGAGGAGGCTTCATATTCTGCAATCCTTCCTCTCTTGCATCTCCAAATCTCATGGCAATGGGATTTTGAGCGTTTCGATTTTGAAATGTGAAGTCTGCCATCTGGCTTTCCATTTTTTGGAGTATCCATTCCCTCATTTCGGTGGTGATTTCATGGCCCCTTACAACGGCAACGTTTTCTTCTGACATCTTGCCTTCAGAATCTACTGACTCAAGGTTAGTCGCGTCTATGGTTTCGCTGGAAGCGGCCGTTTCCCATTCCTCTATCAACTGCAGAAGTACCTCTTCGGGAAACATCTCGAGGGGATCTGCATTCTCTGCATTCCTGTTATTTCTCACAGGCATTGCGTCAACCGGAACGTTCCATCCTTCGTTGCCGGCCATTGGCATTCTTTCAAAAGAAGCGTTCACAGTACTGTCGGATCCGTCACTTATCGATGGAAGCTCCCCGCTAAGTTGTTTCGTGATCGCTTCGATTCTGGCGCTGTTGTAGTCGATCAGCCCAGTGCTCTGGCCGCCAGTGGAATCGAAGGATGCGAGGAATTGCTCGTACGAATACAGCGCCGTGGGATCACTCTTGACGTAAGGATCGATCATCGCGGCGACTTCTTCAACCCGGCTTGTGAAGAATTCATCGTTCAGATAGCCGTCTATTATAAGCTGAAGATAGTCATGGTATTCCTCAAGGTACTCGGCCCGGGTCAGCAATCTGTTGACAATCGGGAGCGAGGCCATATTGACGGCCGGGGAATCTATATACAGACTGCCGCCGCTCCCCCTGTCTCCGCCAAAACCGCCGAAACCGCCGAAGGCCATGTTGAAATCCCAGGGAATCATAACGAACTGACCGTCGTTGTCATATAGGTAGTAATTGTGATACATCCCCCCCAGTATCGAATCCATGCTCCCCGCGGCTACGCAAAGAGCGTAGTACTTGAGAAAGGAGTCTATGTCCAGCATTTTTTCAAGTTCTTCGTACGTGCCTTCCTGGAGAACTTTCAGCATCTCCACTATAGAGCTCTTGTCGCTCTTCTCCTCGTTGGTCTGAAGGGCCAGACCGGGGTAGCTCTGCGGATCATCGCCTATGTACACCAGATTGGCCCCGGTGCCTTCTGGTTTGTAAAGATCTCCGTAACCGTAAGCGAAGTGATCACGCACGAAGTTTTCGTCTACGTTTTCTACTCCCAGATAAAGCCCGAAGTACTCACCGTTTATATGCAACGCGATGTAGGTCGTCCTTGGAGTCTCTAGCCCGAGCATTTCAGAGATCTCGTACGTCAGGTACTCTCTCATAAACGTTGGATCCGAGAAACCGTTGTTGAGGTTTATCTTCGTTATTCCGAAAAGGTTTTGACCTTTGACGAATTGATTAAAGTCCAGCTTGAAACTGTAACGGTTCGAAGTGGAGTTCCTTGCCTGCGAAAGGGAGGAGTTNNGTAGCCGTTGTAAACGACATCGCACACGATGTATTCCTCCAAACGCGCTTGATCGAACATATTCTGGAGCTCGACCTCGTCGGCCTCTATATATACGTCCATGACTCTGTCGTGAGGGAA
>NZ_DJHG01000082.1:21697-25639 GCF_002432955.1 Mesotoga sp. UBA5825
AGAACGGCGTCCGTAGCGTTTCTGACAGTCTGTGAATCTCCTTCAAAGGCACCGAAGAAAATCACTGCAAGTAAGCCAAACAAAATCTGTCCCGACACCTTAAGGAACTTTCTCATATAATCACCTCGCTAAGCAGCGTAATCACCGTTGTAACTTATAAGAACGGCGTTTGATACGCTGTCGATTGATTTTAGTTCATTGACGAACTCAATCTCTCCCGTCTTTATGCGCAATTCCACAGAGAGCTCGATATTTTCACTCGTTACCGTTTTCGACTTAATGTTGTACCTTTTGGCCTTATCCTTCAGCTTTTCGAGGATCGCTTTCTCTGCCTCTGAGTTCCCATAATCCAGCATAAGTATGTAGGGTGAAGTCTGAGACTTGAAGTTGGCGAAAACGAGGAGGATTATGCCTATGATAACCGAGCCGATAATTGCTAGCAGATAGAAAGAAGCGCCCGTCACTATCCCCACGGCAATTGCCCAGAACATAAAGACTATGTCCATAGGGTCCTTAATCGCAGTCCTGAACCTCACGATACTCAGGGCGCCCACCATTCCAAGCGAAAGCACGATATTCGTCGTCACGGCCATTATTACAAGAGAGGTAACCATGGCTATCATAACCAGGGATACGTTGAAACTCTTGGTGTACATAATTCCCTGGAATGACCTCTTGTATATCTGAAAGATGAAAATGCCTATGAGAAAGGTAATTAACAGTGTAATCGCCGTATCGGCGGCCGATATCTGAGATGCCGAGAAGTTTTCTAGAAAACTGTTCTTGAAAATGTCTTTGAATGTCTCCATACTTACCCTCCTAAACACTAATACAAGTAGTTAAATTTTCTTCCAAGTACATATTTTGATGCGCTGCTCCTTAACCTCGAACTGCTTTGAACGATACTCTTTATATGAGAAGGGAAGAATCCGTCGTACTTGATCTCGAGTATCATGAGGTTGCTTTCGGGACATGTGAAGGAACCATTTCTGTCGAAGAGATCCAGGTTGTTGTTGCCCGTCGATAGATTTCTGTCGAAGGTAATTCTCAGGTTGGCCGCTCTCAGACAGTAGGCCTCGCGATTGTAGCGAACCAGTACCTTTGGTTTCAGAGTTCTGTTCTTTATTCCTTCGTAGAAGTCTATGAACTCGTGCGGTCTCTCCTCAAGAAGGAAGGAAGCCCGGCCTTTCATTATCTCTTCATATTTGTCCCTGGAAATGATGCGGCTCACCTTTTGAGTGAGATCCCCGCTTTTGGCCTTCTTCTGCAGCTTAATTACGTTATCGCTGAAGTTGTAGATCCGTATCCTGTATTTCGTTCTGTTGTTTGTACCGCTTATCTTCTCACGGAAAGCCGAGTTGTATATGTCGTCAAAATACAGGCTGATTATTTCGTACTCGCCGTTAACGTAAGCGTTTCGATCGACCTCCATGACGTGTCTGATCTTGCTCTTGAGAGAGAGAAAATCGAAATAGCTTATGTAATACTTGAGTTCGTGCCTTCCTCTGATATCTTCCATGCAATTCCTCCTGTTCATTGTCGATCGATTTTAGAGAGCCTCTGTCACAGAATTATCACAGAACCGGTGTGATTGATTTGTGACATTTTGATATTAGAATAAAGCCATACTGGACAGGAGGTTGTAAGTTGAAGATTCTCTTCGCCGACGATGAAAAGAATATGCGGTTACTGGTGGCCGATTTTCTCGAGATGGAAGGCTACGAGGTGCTTCTAGCTGCCGATGGTGAGGAAGCTCTCCAGAAGTTCTGCGAAAACCCCGATCTGTCTCTAGTTATACTGGATATTATGATGCCACGCATGAGCGGTATAGAAGTGCTCGAAGAAATAAGGGAGAGATGCCAAATCCCCGTAATAATGCTCACCGCGAAATCGGCTGAAACCGACGAACTTGAAGGCTTCCAATATGGCGCCGATGAATATATATCCAAGCCCTTCAGTCCTAAAATACTCGTAGCAAGAGTGAATGCGCTACTCAGAAGGAGTTATTCGATGCAGGACGAAACGAAGATCGGAGTTCTCTATGTAAAGCCCTCCAGTATGGAAGTGTACGTCAACGACAAGAGGATTGCTCTCAGTCGCACCGAGTTCGACCTCCTGAGCTGTTTTGTCTCGAACAGCGGAATTACCCTCACAAGAGACCAGCTTCTCGACAGTGTATGGGGATACGATTACCAGGGCACCGACAGAACCGTCGATACTCATATAAACAGGTTGAGATCAAAGCTGCAGGAGGCGAGTGAGTACATCGAGACTATCAGAGGGTATGGCTACAGGTTCGGAGTCCGCTAATGAGCTCAATACGAAGGAAGCTCTTCCTGCAGATTCTTCTTGTTATCCTCTTTATCATTTCGGCGCTGTGGCTTGCGAATATCTTCATGCTGGAGCCGTACTATATGAAGACGAAGAAGGATCAGCTTATCAGGGCCAGAAATTCCATCAATTCCTTCGGAGTGTCGGACTACGGAGAAAAAGTCGATTTCCTCGTCGATTTGGGCAACGAGCTTAATGCAATGATTCTCATTTTCAACGATTCCGGTTACCCGGTCTATACGACTCACAATATTCCTCAGGAGTCCGGTGGTTTCGTCCCTGGAATCGACACTAGAAGGATACCTCCATCCAGGAACCCTCTTGAAACAATTTACAGCGAAAAGATAGATTCCGACACTGAGATCGAGCTCGCCATAGACAAGATGGGAGAACAGAGGTTTCTTAGCCTGAAATCTAAACTGGACAATGGCTTTTCCATACATATGAGTATTCCCGTGTCCTCCATAGAAAGCAGTGTATCGGTTGTGAACGGCTTTCTGATGGTAGTCGCCCTGATATCTTCTATACTGGCTCTTATAATTGCTTTTATCATTTCTAGAAAATTCACCGGCTCGATCCTTCATATGAACAGAATCACCAAAAAGATGAAGGATCTCGATTTCTCGGAAAAGTGTGAAATAGATTCCAGAGACGAGTTCGGGCAGCTTGCTGGGAGCATAGACGATCTTTCGGAATCTCTCGATTCGACCCTAAAAGAGCTCGGCGAGAAGAACGAAGCGCTCAAAAAGGAGATAGAACACAAAAAAGTGGTCGAAGAAATGAGGAAGCAGTTCATCACGAACGTCTCGCACGAACTGAAGACACCACTCTCGCTTATTCAGGGATACGCTGAAGGACTGGAACTGAACGTCGCTTCGGGCGAAGAAAAGCGGGCTTTCTACTGCTCGGTGATTAGGGAAGAGACGGAAAAGATGGGAAGACTCGTGAAGGATCTCCTAGATCTATCGATGATGGAAACAGGGAATTTTACGCTCTACAAGAGAGAGTTTTGCATCGATGAGTTGATAAGAAAGGTGACGGGAAAGTTCGAAAAGGTCCTTACGGAAAATGGAATCGACTTAGCGTATGTCGAGGGTGAAAAGACGGTTGTCTATGCCGATTCTTTCAGGACGGAGCAGATACTCACCAACTACCTGGACAACGCCATGCACCATGTTGATGAGAGAAAGGAAATTCGTGTTCGAAAAGATGTTCAAGGAAATTCTGTGATTGTGCGGGTGTTCAATTCGGGCCAGAACATACCCGGGAAAGAGAGCGAGAAGATCTGGACCAGCTTCTACAGAGCCGACAATGCCAGAACAAGGGAAGAGGAGAGATACGGCATAGGGCTCTCGATAGTAAAAACCATTTGCGATCTGGATGGCAAGAGCCACGGATTTGTCAATCTTCCCGATGGCGTGGAATTCTTCTTCGAGCTGGAAAGGGCGGAAACCCTCGTTATCTGAAAATACTCAAGTATATTGCAATGGGAGTAGATCCCGGGACAGTTTTATTTCTTCGTGACAGACTCGCTTTTTTAGAGAGCCGAGGTTGGTGGCTCGTCGTTGGAGGTTGGTCAAGAGCAAAGGATCAGTTCCAAGATGCAAGTTG
>NZ_DJHG01000082.1:25738-25922 GCF_002432955.1 Mesotoga sp. UBA5825
CTGTTCTTCGTTCTTGGTTAAGATCAAAAACCACAAACACAAGATTCTGAATCAAGTTCAGACAGAGTATGACGTTGGCATAAGCAATTAGGGACGAAAGTTTTCTCTTGATGACGTCATTCTGAGATGATCCAGCTCAGAATCTCACTCTTCTCGTGAGTGAGCGACCGTCTCTATCAGCTCT
>NZ_DJHG01000004.1:0-2267 GCF_002432955.1 Mesotoga sp. UBA5825
GTGAAAAATGGAGTCTGACCCTGTTCTATTATATCTGTCAATGATGCCATCTGTATCGGTTCCTATCCATTCAAAAGAATTCGTCGATACCTGAATGACGCCTTCGAGGCCCCTGACTTTCAGCAATATGGGTTTCAGATTAGACGGAACACAGGATGAAACCAAAAGGATCAAAACGAAAGCTATTACCCAAACAGATACTCTTTTCATCGAAATGGCCCCCAATAGGATACTTGACTTGAGAAGGAAACGAGAAGACCGAAATGTTTATTACAGATTGCACGATCTTACGTTCTACATTATAACATTCTATATATCTAATAATGCTAGAACCCTCTTGAGTAGATTTAATTATGATGCATTACGGAACCCAACCCAAACCTGTTCAAAACGATCTTTCACTTTTTGTTAAAGGTTTTCAAAGAAACACGACAAAAGGATTGTCGCTATAACAATCCACAATCTAATTTGCTCTTTAATGCATGACATTGCGAGTTCTCTTTCGGATTGACTAGAACCAATCAATATACGCGAGTGCGTCCCATGACAAGAAAAGTCCTTACTTACTGTTTTACTAACTGTTCTTTTGCATCTCATTGACTGGCACAACTTGGATAATTGAAGGGTCGGGCCTAAAGAGTCATAGTACTTGTTCGTTTATTTGACAGCAACACTATGCCTTATATCTAGGTTTTCTGGAGTACACAGACAAATGTCAGCCGGATTGAATGTGTGTGTGATCTTTATAGAATAAGTTCGTTTTTACTCATGCAAGAACTATCGTGGCTCTCGAATTTACTCTTGTTTAAGAAATAACTGTTTCCAACAAAAACACAATAGCTCCCTTGGAGAAGTTCAAAGACTATCTCGTGAAGATTCTGCTATAGAAAATAAGTACTCGAATACCGAAACATTCCCAGCAAGAGCTCGTCAAAGGAGATGTGAGTCACTTCGCCATTTGTGCAACATCTCCTTAATAGCAATGTCTACTTCACTTTGTAAATAATGTAACTTGTGCTATATTGATGTTGCGAGTGTGTTGCACACCTTGTCGTTTGTTGTCTAGACTTCCCGTGTTTAATTCGAGTTCGAGGCTTGACTCATGGAGGTGCGATTATGAAGAACTGCTCTATTTCTGTTCTGTTGCTTATGCTGCTAGTAGCTTCGACGCTTCTTATCACAGGGTGCCCTGGTGTTCGGAACAGACTTCCGACACTGATCAAAATCAGTGGGCCGTCTGGAACTATATCTCAGAGCAGTACAACATTCATCTGGAATGGCAGCGACCCGGACGGGACGATAACGACGTACGAATTCAGGAAAGACGGGATTAGTTGGGAAACTAACGGGTTATCTTCTTCTTATGAATGGAGTGGATATAAAGAAGGGGTTCATACCTTTGACGTCAGGGCAAAAGATAATGAAAATGCTTACTCCAACATAATTAGCTGGACTTTCACATATGAAAACACTTCCTTTTCCAAGTGCCTTGGTGGGTCGGATTATGATGAAGCACACAGCATCTGGCAAACGAGCGACGGCGGCTATATCATCGCCGGGTATACAAATTCGAACGACGGAGACGTTTCTGGCAATCATGGCAGAGGCGATTACTGGATAGTGAAATTGGACCGCAAAGGTAACATCATTTGGCAAAAGTGCCTTGGCGGGTCGGATTATGATGAAGCACAAAGCATTCAGCAAACTAGCGATGGCGGCTTTATCGTGGCGGGGAGTACGTGGTCAAACAATGGAGATGTTACTGGCAAACACGGAAGTAGTGAAGAATTCGATTACTGGATAGTGAAATTAAACGGTACAGGTAACATTGCCTGGCAGAAGTGCCTTGGCGGGTCAGCTGATGATGAAGCATTAAGTATCCTGCAAACTAGCGATGGCGGTTTTATCGTTGCCGGGTATACAAGGTCAAACGATGGAGATGTTACTGGCAAGTATGGCGGAACTGATTACTGGATAGTGAAACTGGACAGTATAGGTAACATCATTTGGCAGAAGTGCCTTGGCGGGTCAGCTGATGATGTAGCATTCAGCATCCAGCAAACTGCCGATGCCGGCTTCATAGTTGCCGGGGTTACAAGTTCAAACAATGGAGATGTTACTGGCAAGTATGGCGGAACTGATTACTGGATAGTGAAACTGGATAGCACAGGTAACATAACATGGCAGAAGTGCCTCGGAGGGTCAGCTGATGATGCAGCATTCAGCATCCAGCAAACTGCCGATACCGGCTTCATAGTTGCCGGGGT
>NZ_DJHG01000004.1:2328-5183 GCF_002432955.1 Mesotoga sp. UBA5825
TTACAAGTTCAAACAATGGAGACGTTACTGGCAATCATGGAGGTACAGATTGCTGGATAGTCAAACTGAGCAACACAGGATACATCCAATGGAGAAAGTGCCTTGGTGGATCACATAATGATTGGGCCTTAAGCATCCAGCAAACGAGCGATAGCGGCTTTATCGTTGCCGGGTATACAAGTTCAGAAAATGGAGACGTTCCCGGCAATCATGGAGAGAGTGATTACTGGATAGTGAAACTGGACAGTATAGGTAACATCATTTGGCAGAAGTGCCTTGGCGGGTCAGCTGATGACGAAGCATTCTGTATCCAGCAAACTAGCGATAGCGGTTTTATCGTTGCCGGGTATACAAGGTCAAACAACGGAGATGTTACTGGCAATCATGGAGAAAGTGATTACTGGATAGTGAAATTTGAAGCAGAATAGAGATAGACCAAGAAGAAGGAGACCATAGGCATCACGTTTACATTTTACACAAGGATTGGGTATCGCGAGAAAAGGGGGGTCTCCCTAATTCCATAAAAAGACAATTTAACCTCTTTGTGGATCGAGATTTCCAACATGAATTTCGGAAATCACTGGCAGGAAATAAATAGGTAGGGTCAGACTCCATTTTTACTGCAGTGAGCACTACAAGGAGATAGTTGAGAAATCGAAAGCAGAAACAGGCTAGGAGGCAACGCCTTGGAATTCAAAAAATCTGCGAAAAAGGTGACTCCTTTTATTGTAGCTAAGTGGGACTTGAATGTTGCCTTTTGGAGAGCAGTAGACAAAATCTGAAGAGTCTTAAGCACAGAAGAAATCACGCTATGACTTGCAGTCCCTGGAAGCTATTGCGCCATCGTGACCGGGGCGACTACGATCCCCTTGGAGCCTATAGACAACATCTCGAGCGCACTATGAATAGTCTCTCAGAAAAGTCCCTGTAGTTATCCTCGATCCTCAAGTAGCCGTAATGCGTGTGAGGCTGGAGAATTGAGAGAAGAGAAGCGCTGAAATTAATAGAAGGAGATTGCGAGAGGATTGTTCTTGTGGGGACACCTCGAAGGCGAGACGCGATAAATATCGGGTGGGGCTTTTTGCTACTGCTTTACTAGAATAACGATGGGAAACGCCGCCCTGACTTTTAGGCTCCATGGGATATTTCCTTTTTTTCCACTCTAGATTACCCCTCAGGGTTCTCATGGAAATAATTCTCCCCGGGATTCCCTTTCTTATGGAACTTTAACCGGGACGGAACTTTAACCGGGACAGACTCGCTTTTTCCATATTCATTACTTTCTATGATATCGAGCAAGCACATGCGACCGGAGAGAATCACTCAATGAGGTTTCAAGATGGCGGCATTACCTGCAAAGATGAAATTCTGAAGACTGGTAGATGAACTGCATCCCTGATAATATTGTGAACATGACAATAGACGACTACGAGGAATTCCTTGAAGAGCGGCGTTATATCATGGCGCAGAAGATAAAGAGGTATTTCGCGGTTCTTTGAAGAATTGCTGAATTGATATTCGATGCGTTTCCTAGACGAGGTGTGGAAGTGGATTTCGATCGAAGTGGACATGAAGTGACAGGAAAAACCCTATGATTCTATACTACTTCAGGAAGTACTGGTGGGTGGTGTCGGCTGCAATCATTGCGCTTGCTTATGTGATCCCTTATCAGGTGGTTATTGGTCTGCTATTTGCGCAGATCATCGCTGTGAATCTCGTATCCTTAAGGATCAGACGTTATTTGAAGCCCGAGCGAAATGTAAAGACTCTCAGAAACCTTCTCGTTCTCGAACTTAAGGACTTTCTAGAGAGCTACGGAGTGTCCTGTGATTTTCCTCCGAGGGGCGATTATTCCTCCGTTGATCTTATCGCGGAGATCTTCGGAGAAAAGACGGTGTTCTCCATCAGGGAGGGCAATGATCAAATCCATAACTCCGAAGTACAGAGTCTCGCCGCTTCTCTCTCGAAGCACGGGGCCAGTCACGGAGTAATTCTGGTCGATGGTCTGCTGCCTATTGAGGCAAAGAGATTGGCCGAGAGCTACGGTTTGGAATTCAAGAGATATCAGAAGTATAAGGAAGAAGTTCGGGAAGAACTCGGTCTCAATCCTAACCGCTGATGTACTTGCGGAAGATTGATCGATAATAATCAAAAGGAGCTGCAGGAAGAATTCAGAGCTTCTGGCGGAAAGTCATATTGCCGCGAAACCATAAGGAGATCGTTGAGAAATTGAAAGCGGAAACAGGCTGGGAGGTGATGCCTTGCAGTTCAAGAAAGGCGAAGTCTACAAGCGGTCGCTGATTCATGAAGAGTATGGAGGGAATAGACAGAGCGGGATATCATATCCTGCCAAACATGACATGGTTTTCATATTCACAGGCTTTTCGGGAGAGGAGTACGGTTACAACGATCGATGGGAGAATGGATACTTTCTCTATTATGGTGAAGGCCAGGAAGGCGATATGGAGTTTGTAAGAGGCAACAAGGCAATCAGAAACCAAAGAGAGAATCAGAAAGCTCTCCACCTCTTTCAGAAGGTCAGTAAAGGCTTCGTCAAATATCTGGGAGAGATGGAATATGTCGATGATTTCGTAGAAGAGGGCCGGGACACCAAAGGCAATCTCCGCAAAGTGATTGTGTTCAAGTTAAAGCCAAAGGAGAGATGACTGCTCTTAGTGCAGAGATATAAGGCACCGGGGGTGATTGCAGTGATCATGTTCGACAGAGCATGGAAGATGCTCCAGGAGATCGATGCAAGCGAAAGGAAGAAGGCGTTCGATGCGATTATTGAACTCTTATCTGCTTCGGAGGACGAGGAGATGCTTCAACTGAGAGACGACCTGCTGACATTCGAA
>NZ_DJHG01000026.1:0-22698 GCF_002432955.1 Mesotoga sp. UBA5825
TCTCGGCAGTTTCTTTCTCTTCGGTGTCGAAAAGCCACTGTAGGAATTGTAAAAAACCGCTTCCGGCAGACTTTATAGCGCTCTTAAGAGCATCCGCAGCTGTACTTGCTTCTTTTCCGTAAACTGTAATTCCAGAAGAGTTCTTAGTGTGATCCTCAAAGGATGCTAGGTTCTCTTTCAGATAGTTAGTGAGAGACCTCTCTTCCTGAAGCTCTCTCCTAAGCTGTTCGTTCTCCTCTTGAAGGGTGTGAACTCTTTCTCGAAGTTCGGATACTTCTTCGGAGAGAGAACTTTTGGAGTCCGCTTTTCCTGTAGCCCTGTGCGCGGCTTCAACAACTGTCAGACCTTGCGAAGTGAAACTGGGCATCTTCTTGACGACTTCAACCACTTCCTCATTGACTTCATCAATCAGTCCTTCTTCAATGAGGACCTTAACGTAGTTCCTCACCGTTTCGTATTTTATTCCACTTGCTTCAGAGAGTTCTTTGAAATTCACCTTAGGTCCCCCCAACAGAAGCGTCTTTGTTTTCATACTCAGTATATCAGAATTGGGAAGATAGAGCGGAGTGTTATTGAGTTTGAGCGTTTGACGATATCCTTTTGCCAGTAATTTGATATGATTAGCATAGGTCAAAGAGCAAAGCGAGGAGAGAAGCATGAAAAAAGCATTACTGATTTTCATTTCAACCTTTGTCGTACTTACTGCACTATCAGCAGTCTTCATGGAAGAGGAATTGACTGCAGAACAATTCGGTTTCGTTGGAGATCTGAAGAGTGTCAGAGTCGAAATCGCCAGGTTAGGTGCCCAGTTACTGGTTTCGGAACCCGAGACGCTTTCTTTTAGCGAGTCGGGTTTGCTGATCGCCAGTGAAAGAAGTAGTATGAAGATCATCTACGTTTATGACGAGTTTGACAGGCTCGTCAGGAAGGAATTCTTAGACGATGAAGGTGAGGTCTTCCAGACGGTTGAAGTCATCTATGACGATGAATTCTATGAAGCCATTGCCTTTGACGGCACTGGGAATGAACTTGAGAGAACTTGTTACTGGTTGGATTTGGTCGAAAGAACGCTTTCCTTTTCCATATCAACGGAAACAGGGTCTTCAACCAACACTCTCTACTTCGACGACAGCGGAAGAAAGACAAAGAGTTATTCCATTGTTAGAGAGAACGTTGAAGACCTTGGTACGGATGTCAATATAGTCGTTGAGAGTAGATTCACTTATGATCTGAACGGATTCCTCAAGAGCGAGACTACCATAGTAAGAATCAGAAAAGAAGGCATGGAACACGCCACTGAATACCGAACGAGGGTTGACATACTTCTGAGAGACGAAAACGGCAACCCCACCCGTGAGCTTAGAAGAACGGAATTTCAAGATGGCTCCAATCCTCCTGAGGAGTTCATTTACTCAAGAGAGTTCATATACTATTGATTCGGATGATGTGTAACATATGTTACCGATACAGCCCTCACAGCGGATGTAAGATAGTTATGATAGCGAAGGAGGGATTCACTTGTTCTGTTTTCAGTGTTCAGAAACGATGAAGGGAACAGGGTGCACCGTCAAAGGTGTTTGTGGAAAAGAGCCGGAAGTGGCAAATCTTCAAGATCTTCTCATCTGGATTCTAAAAGGAACTTCGTTTTGGGGAGTGAAAGCGAGAGAAGTCGGGATAAACGATTCCGACACAGGCCTCCACATCGCTGAAGGACTGTTCACAACAATAACAAATGTCGACTTCGATCCTGTGAGTCTTGGTAAGAAGATCGATAAGGCTCTGGCCGCAAGAGACAGGATCGAAGTGATGTTCAGAGAATCATTCAAGAGAGTACATGGTAAGGAGTTTGACGGAGAAGTTCCAGAAGCCTGCACCTGGAGAGTCTCCGGTGGGCTTGATGTTTACGAAATGAAAGGTGCCGAAGTTGGCGTTATGGATACAAGAAATGAAGACATCCGATCACNNACATCCGCTCACTCAGGGAGCTTCTTACTTACGGACTTAAGGGAATCGCCGCTTACACTGATCACGCGTACATTTTGAAACACTCGGAAAGTTCGATCCTTGATTTTCTTCAGGAAGGAATGGCGGCCTGTCTCGACGATTCGCTAAGTGCCGACGACTATGTGTCCCTTGTTTTAAGAGCAGGAGAGTATGCGGTGAAGGCTATGGCCTTGCTGGATGAAGCGAATACGACAAGCTACGGGAATCCCGAAATAACTTCCGTATATACGGGAACACTTGAGGGACCTGGAATTCTGGTGAGCGGACATGATCTCCTGGATCTCGAAGAACTCCTGAAGCAGACCGAAGGAAAGGGAATAAACATCTACACTCATGGCGAAATGCTCCCTGCAAATGCCTATCCGAACCTTAAGAAGTTCAATCACCTAAAGGGGAATTTCGGTACATCCTGGTACAATCAGCAGAAGGAATTTGAAGAGTTTGGAGGTCCTATTCTAATGACCACGAACTGCATTCAGAAACCGAGGGACTCTTACAAGGAGAGAATATTCACAACGGGCCTTGTCGGTTGGCCGGGCGTTGCACATATCCCTAACAGGATGGATGGTAAGCAGAAGGACTTTTCGCGGATCATAGAAGAGGCTCTCAAAATCGGTGATATAGGTGCCAGACCAGGTAAGACTATTGTTGTGGGTCTTGCTCATGATCAGCTTTCCAAAGTGTCGGATAAGATAATCGACGCGGTCAAGTCGGGGGCGATAACGAAATTCGTGGTAATGGGTGGCTGTGACGGTCACTCGAAAGAACGCGAGTATTATACTGAACTCGCCGAGAAACTGCCTGACAATATGGTTATCCTGACTGCAGGTTGTGCAAAGTACAGATATAATATGCTTGATCTTGGCGATATCGGTGGTATACCGAGAGTTGTAGATGCGGGCCAGTGTAATGACTCGTACTCACTAGTGGTGACGGCTCTCAAGCTCAAAGATGCCTTTGGACTTGATGACATAAACGATCTGCCGATAGAGTACGATATCGCTTGGTATGAGCAGAAGGCGGTTGCCGTTCTTCTCGCACTTCTCTACATGGGAGTGAAGGGAATACGTCTTGGACCGATTCTTCCCGCATTCGTATCACCTAACGTTCTCAAGGTTCTTGTGGATAACTTTGATATAAAACCAATTACGACGGCGGAAGAGGATCTCAAAGCTATTGTTGGTTAGTCTGTGGCAAGATAAAGAAGAACCATCAATAACAAGTCTTGAGTAAGATTAGGCTCAATATCTCCCAAGCCGGGCACCGCTAAGTGCCCGGCTTTGTCGGACCCAACGAAGTGTGGGACGGAACCGATCACCTTGGTAACTTGGGTCTCCCCCTCCCGAGCCACTCTCGTCCTATGGAAACATGATGTCAATTAAGGGAGTATGTTTATTATTCCCAGAACAAGCGCTGCAAGCGACGAGATAACAGCTACCGTCAACCAGATATTATTCGTCCTTTTCAGTGATGCGATCTCGCGCGCTGTTTCTTCTCCAACTCGCTTAACTGCCTCTTCAGTTATTTCAGTGATCTCATCCCTGGTAACAATTACCGCCGTCAGTTCCGATGACAGACTCCTGAGTTCCTGCGCGGTTGCGGCTAGCTCTTCCTTCGTTTTGGATAGATCATTCTGGAGCCGTTGAATTGCCTTCAGATTACTATCTATTGCAGCAACCGAGCCATCAAAATTCCCCTTCATACTGTCGAGATCTACGGATACAACTCCCAGAGATTCTTCGAGAAGTTCTATCGAACGATCAAGGTCAACCAAAAGGGTTCTTACGTCCGAGAGCTCAGAGTTTAGTTCTCCAATACTCCCGGTCAACTCATCGTATGCTTCTCCAAAAACCTCTACAGATACTCCTGCAGGCGGAATCGATTCTCCGAGACTTATCAAATCTGAGTTGAATCTCACGAATCCCCTAGACAAACTGTCGACTATTCCGCGGAGTTCAAGTATCTCGGTTTCGAGTTCAGCGAAGTTTATTGCTCCGGTTCCAAATACACCGATTTCGAGATCTTCAATCTTTTCCTCAAGAACCTCCAAAGTACCTTCGATTGAAGAACGATGTTCCTCGAGAGTATCAATTCTATTAGAGAGAGTTTTGGCAGTTGATTCTGAAGCGGTTAGTCTAGCTCTTATCTCTTCTAGAGCAGCTAGCGACAGTTCAGTAGCCGATACTCTCTCTTCGATATACAAGAGAGTCTCAGATAATGAACTAACTCTTTCCATCTGAGCTAGAGAAATCTCTGAAACGTGTTTTGACAATCCATCGAGTTCCAAAGCCACTTCATTCAGAAGCTCACTATTATTCAGGATGGCTTCGGTGTTGGACTCAAACATTGTTTCAACAACCTCAAATCGATTATCCAGAATATCCAACTCCATTACTAATCTTTCGTGGATTGATTCTATTTCGCCCGAGTGTTTTTCAACAGAGTTTTCCAGTTCTTCAAATCCATATTTCATTGCTGACAAGACTTCGGAGATCTCATCAATTTTCTCGTTTATGGATAGAATAACTGCAGAGTCGGTCTGTTCTGCTGCAGAGGCTCTCACATCCTCAATCGAGTCCTGAAGGCTATTCACTCTGTCGTTAAGATGGCTTTGTGATGCTGCAAGCGTTTCTATTCTAGAAATCTCGTCACTCCATTCTACAAGTGATAAATAGAGTCGTTCGAGCGAATCACTGAGTTCTTCGAACTCAATTCTAAGCACAGGATTATCGACAACCGCATCTTCGAGAGAAACAAGCCTGTTTTCTATCGATACTGCGAATTCTTCAATGTCGAAAGCTCCCCTGTCAACCGCTGCTTTGTATTCTGCCAGCGCGACTTGAGTATCCAGAAATAATGTGTTTAGCCTCCTGAACTGTAGGTTCAGTCCTTCGACGTTGTCCTGAAGGAAGTTGAGTCTGTCGTTAAGATCGGCCATGCCTTCAACTATTGAATCGTAATCAAATGTCTCCTGGACGTCAACTTCCGGCGTCGTTTCATCAAGGGTTACGGGTGCCATCTCGACTATCTTTCCAGGTTCTGTGGTCTTCACTCTCCACGGGAGAAGAATCTGTTGTATTCTTATGTCCATAAAGTAGTCCTGAACTTCTGATTTTGAAGTCAATACCAGAACTCCACCAGATGGAAGGGAAAAGGGTAACTGCAAGGGCACGGAGAGATCTTCAACTTTGTAGATTTGATAAGGGACTCTCTCTTCGCTTTCGCTGTCAATTATCGCAACGTTGTTCACTTCTAAGTCCATCACTCTCGTAGATCTGATGATTAGTATGCCCAGCAGATTCTGATCGCCGATAACCTTTGATTCGGAGTCGGTAGCAGCATAAGCAGGAACGAATCTCGCATCAAAGCCGGCTCCAGAGAATGAAACGAAGTCATCACTCCTTGACAAGAGACTGTTGAACAACTCATCATATTCTTGGGCCAGGGTAACTACCGAGATCAAGACAATTAGAAAGATAAGAACTTTTTTCATAAGCATACCTCCTGCCAGACGGCCGCTTGGCCAGCGAATTCCTTCAAACAGACTGTACTTCCATTTGCTTCGGGACCCAATGTGTTTCACTTCCCTATAATGTTAAGTATAACAACGTGAGCCATATAATTCAGCACTCTACTAATCGAAACTTCCAAACACAGTCTATCGGAGACAAACACCCTAAGAAACAGCTAATTTTCGAGCATATTTCGGTTTGAAGTACTGATATTTTTTCACACGTCACCACTGTCTGCATTTTACCATTGCCACCAAATGATTAACCAAGCCTCTTTCACCTGTGATATACTGTCAGTGAGATTTTCAGCGGAGTGTGTCGCTCTTGAATAAACAACCAGCAGAATTTGCACTAAGCGGCGAACGTATCGTCTGGATTGATGTTGCCAGGGGTTTTCTTATGGCACTGGTGATTATGTATCACACTCTCCCCCCTCAGTTAGTTGCTAATCTAATAAACCCGGCGGCCTGCACCTTCTTCTTTCTTTCCGGTCTTTTCTCAAAGGAACTGCCAATTAGGAAGGGCGTAAAGAAGAGGCTTAAGCAGCTAATGGTGCCTTACTACACAATGGCCGGGTTCAACATACTAATCTGGCTGATCGTCAAACTGCTGGTGACGCGAGAAGAACTAAATTTCTCCATTGGCTCAGTTTTGGTGAATGTTCTGACCGTTCGTACTGCCGTGGGGATAATTCCACTGAACATCATTCCATTATGGTTTGTTCCTGCCGTTTTCGTCACGGAGATCTACTATTCAGTTCTGAAGAAGCTGAATATTCTACCGATTGGAATTGTTCTGGGTTTCGTGTCGATGTTCTTCTTCTACGGGGCTCTGCCCTTCAAAATTGATGTTGCGCTTGCCGTGCTTCCATATTTTGCCGTTGGTAAAGTGGTGAAGTCATTGGGACTTTCTTCAAAAAGAATCCCTCTTCTCCTTACGGTAACTGCATGTGCATTATTCGTTTCAACAGCTGCTTTTTCTAACGAAGTCTATCTGATGGAAGACTACTTCGGCTCGTCACCTCTTCTATACGTAATTGCTGCACTGGTTGGGATAATAGCTGTATGCGGTCTAGCTCAGATTCTTGAGAAGGTCAAGCTTGCGAGGTCTATCCTCTCTCTCTTTGGCAAACATACTCTTTTCATACTAGGTTATCACATAGCCGCAGGTTTTCTCGTCTATCCCATATTCGATGTGTTCGGGAATCCGATTGAGATCATGCAAAAGTTTTGGTATATATACTGGTTTATGAACATGGCTCTGATCTATCTGATGATCAGATTAATCCCCAAACCGGCTATGATGATTATGTCAGGCACCTTCCTGGTGAAACGCAGGAGTCTTTTCACAGAATTAGTTTAGTGAGAATGATGAGATGAATTGCCTCAGAGTATGCGAAGAGTCAGTTTCGACTTGCAGCTTTCGAGACTTATTTGATAACACATAGAGGGCCGCTGTGCACATCAGATTCCGTTGTAGAAGACGGGAAAGTTCATGTTCCTTTAAGGGCTATTTCCTTTAGTTTGTTCAGTCTGAATGATAACAGATGATCGCTGGGAATGCTTTATAAATAAAAGAGATTCTCCACCAAACGGAATCCACTCGTAGCGAATACATTTCGGTGACTGTTGTTCTGTTATTCCTAGCCAATAACTAGACTATTGGAGGTCGAGCTTTCAGAGAATCTGAGAGTGCTTTCGAAGAGAGTCCTGTTTAGAAAAGGTGATTCTAGCTCTTATACTATTTGTTGATCCAACCGTAAAACTTTACTCTGCATATCGCCCTCTGTCCGGTGACTATCAAAAAATGGTATCATCCTATTTGAAGGCGTGTTTCGGGAGGGATTCCTATGACTGCGTTACTGATCATTATTGCTGTTTTGTTAGGCTATGTTGCTTATAGGCTTATCCTGAGAGAGGGGGGTATATTCCTTGGACCTTATGAGTTTAAGTTCAGGAAAGACCCTGGTCCCGACGAGTTTCTACAACGTTTGAAAGAGCTTCAGCAGGGGAAACAGGATTTCGAGAGTAGGTTGGTATTGAGTGCAGCCACCAGTAAGTTTCCTAATAACATAGAGTTTTTCAGGCTTGCAATGGACAAAGTCTTCACAGATCTCAAGACGGCCCAGACAGAGAAAGAAGTAGAGGAAATATTCACGCGTGGGGAAAGCATCATAAAGGAATTTGGAGCGGCTTCCGGCACAGACTCCATATCGCTTCTAACTGAGTATTCGAAGCGACTGGTACAGGCACAGGAAGAGTTTTACTCTTTAAGAAAGGAAAGAGATCTTGAGATCGAGAGAAGACAGCGGGAGAGAAATGAAGAGATTTTGAAAGAGCTCGAGAACATTCTGGAAGGTATCAGAGCGTCAAATGATGAGATGGCCATAAGGGATGCTATGAACAATGCCGCAAGACTTGAAACGGGTATGGACCTCTCGCTGGTCGATGAAAGCCAGAATGAAAGATACAGAGATGTGAAAAACGGCTTTTACAAAATGGCTGAAGAAAAGGTTGAGTCTCTGAGAAGTGCAAGGTACTCCAGATACAACAGAAAAGCGATAGAGAGGTTGAAGAAGCTCCTTGATGAGTTCACTGAGAATGAGAAGGAACTTTCCAAAAGCGGGAGTTCACTCCCCGTAACCTTGAAAGAATACATTGGAACACTGAACACCTCTTATTTCGATGGTCCAACTATGCAGTACTTCAATTACGTCTACGGTTATATTTTCTCGTTGATAGATGAAGATCTGAAGTTTGAAGTAACTAGAATCATGGCCGAGACGGAAAAGGATACTCTTGATATATGAGCGGTGAGAAGAGGATTCGGCTCAAGAGTACTGGAATCCAGCCTCGCTTCGATTTCCAGATGGAAAGGAAAGGTCAGATCCCCGAAAAAGACGATCTTAAAGGCGCGCTCGAGATTTTCGACAGCTCTCTTCCTCTTAAGAGAGCAAACGAATATTCAGTTGAGAGCTTGGTCTCGCTGTCAAGTATAAGAAAGATATATGAAAACCTGGAAAAGAAGCTCGAGATGCAGAAGAGAAGTTTGGAGCCTCACAGTGTAGTTATGAAAGAGGAAGAAGTGACTCTCGTTGAGATAATTCTTAAAGAGACTCCGCTGAAGCAATGGTACACGACCGGAAAGACACTTGGAAGTCTGGCTTCGATTGGCGCAAAAGTCGCTCTTCAACTCCTAAAAAACAAGAAGGACGAAAGGATTTTCAATAGGCTCCGCCTGCTTGAAATAGAGGTGATTCATCGAAAACTGGAAGAGAACACCTAACCTTCATTAACTTCTATAAAGCCTTCAAGAGCTCTACCAATCTTAAGACGGCAGCCTCCTTGTTGAGAGAGAAATACATCATTTGATTCATCTTCTCCACGCTGACCATACCTGCTTCACGTAAGAAGTCGATGTGCTCTCCAATCTCGAAATCAGAAAGATCTAACGCTCTTGCGAGCTCATGTCCGGAAGATTGGCCCATCGATAGATGCCTAATTATGGCGAGTCTTTTCTCATGAGCAAGAGCATCAAAAGTATCGGCAGACGTTTCCAGCTGATTCTTGGGAATGGTCATTACCTCTCTGAAGCGGAATCCCACAGTATACATATCTTCCTTTACAAAAGGTATTGCTGCGTTTGAGACCAGGAATTCGGAGAAGTAGCTGGGACAAATCACAGTTCTTTCGAGCACTTCGTAACTCGTATAGTCGATGTTCTTTATGAGTGTCTTCAGAAACTTAATGCCGGAAGCTTCAATCTCTTTCTTCAGATCAGTTACTACTTTTGGAAGCGTCCTTTCGAGCTTTGGTTCTATCACAGAAAATGAGTTTTCGTAAAACCACTCAAACAAGTAAATGAAGTCCTCTTTGGCCTTCTCCGGACCAGAAAGCATCTCGAAGAGAACGGCTTTTCTTTCCGGAGAGAATGACATGTCTTTCGAGACAAAGAGAAGCATTTCATTGTCGTTTTCAATTATTCCTTCGAAGGTGTTAATATCTACCGCGCCTTTTCTCGGACCGTAACCGGAATAAATGAAATGAGCAAAACCCTTTCGGGCATTTCTCTTAAGTGTTCAATTAGCTGTCTTGCATTTTTGAGGCTGCTGTGCGTAACATCCGGAAGAAAGCACATTCCAAAAAAAAGTCTCCCAAGCAAAGAACTCCTTTAGCTTCTCAAGTATGTCCGGAGTGAGAATACTCTTTGTTTCGGAAACCCAGTTTTGAATATCCCTATTTGGTTCAAACTTGCCCTTATAGAGTGAAGACTCAAACAACTCATGAAATCTCTCGTTGTTATTCAATCTGAACAAACCATGGAGAAGATCGCAGGCTGTGCTGGAGCAAACTTCCACTTTGTTGTCAATCCATTTCAAAACTTACCACCCCCCAAGACTCACATTAACGCGAATAGTCTATCACTATAAAGCGAAGAACAACATAAATCTCATTGATAAATGGATGTCTCTTTCTGTCCAAGCACTTGCAACACGATTCTATCAGAATGAACTACAGTATGAGCAGACTGACCGCCATGACCGCCATTCCGGCTATTAATCCCGATATGGAGAGATGGTGTTCTCCATACTTCTCTGCCGAAGGAAGGAGTTCATCTAGAGATATGTAAACCATTATCCCTGCAACTCCGGCAAAGACAATCCCGAATGCAATGTCGGTGAAAAGGATATTTATCAGCGCAAATCCGATCAAAGCGCCAGCCGGTTCTGCCAGACCCGAAAGAAATGAATACATGAAAGCCTTCTTCCTGCTTCCCGTTGCGTGATATATCGGAACAGCCACAGCGATCCCTTCAGGGACATTGTGGATTGCTATCGCAACCGCAATAGGTACCCCAAGCGACGGATCCTTCATGGCAGCAAGGAATGTTGCGAGCCCTTCAGGAAAGTTGTGGACAGCAATGGCAAACGCAGTGAAAAGCCCCATTCTCAAGAGAGTTTTGTTTTTGGCTTGCATTTCATCTACGTCTCTCATTTCGTGAGGATTCTCTGCGGAAGGTACAAGGAAGTCGATCAGGGCAATAATGCCTATACCTCCGAAGAAAGCGATTACATTAATCCAGTCGCTTATGCCACTTCCCACAGACTTCTGGAGAGATTCACCGCTCTTTACAAAGATCTCGACGAAGGATACGTATATCATTA
Source organism: Mesotoga sp. UBA5825 (assembly GCF_002432955.1). Classification (NCBI taxonomy): domain Bacteria; kingdom Thermotogati; phylum Thermotogota; class Thermotogae; order Kosmotogales; family Kosmotogaceae; genus Mesotoga; species Mesotoga sp. UBA5825. The sequence continues at coordinate 10,681 of NZ_DJHG01000026.1, forward strand.
TACCGGCGGAGAAGCCAAGCGAAACTGAAAGAAACTTTGTGTTGGTTTTTTTTGCGAAAATCGCAAGAATACTGCCGATCCCGGTGGAAAGCCCCGCAAAAACAGTCAAAAAAAACGCTGGCCAGAAATTGTCAAGTTGCATCGTAATCCTCCATATAGTCCGCTAGAAAGATTATACATTTCTTCATTGGTTTGGCAGTCATTCTGCATAGATTTTTGATTAGCGTAAAGGTCTAAAGAAGACGCGCTCTGGGCGCGTCTTTTCAAGATCACTTAACTGACTTCATGCCTTCTTCTATGGCACGAATATTCAAATCTACGAGTGCTGCTTTTCTTCCTGTTAGCTTTTTCTCCAGTGCCTTTCTTACTCCATCGAGAGTGACCGTTCCGGCCCTGCCAAGGTATGCGCCTAGAACTACCATATTTGCAACCTTGAGATTACCGAGCTTCTCAGCGACCGAGTTTGCATCGATCTTGACGACAGAAATATCGTTTCTACTCGTATCTCTATCAACAACAGATGTGTTTATCACCATGAGTCCGCCAGGTTGAATCTCCTTCTCGAACTTCAGAAGAGAAGGGATGTTCATTACTATCAACTCGTTTGGAGTATTCGTAATAGGTGAGCCAATCGGCTCATCGCTAACGACAACCGTGCAGTTCGCAGTCCCGCCTCGCATTTCAGGACCATATGACGGTAGCCAGGTAGTGTGCTTGTTGTCGAACATTCCCGCCGTTGCAAGAATCTGTCCTATCAGCATCACTCCCTGTCCCCCAAATCCCGCAGCAACCAAGAGATGCTCACTCATTTGAAATCACCGACCTTGTCGACAAATACCCCGACGGGATACTCTTTCTTCATGTTTTCATTTAGCCAGTTGATTGACTCCACCGGGTTGAGGCCCCAGTTTGTCGGGCAAGTCGAAAGAACCTCGACCAATGAGAAGCCCAGCCCTTTTTGTTGTGCGACAAAGGCCTTCTTTATTGAAGCCTTTGCCTTCCTAACTTCCTGAGGAGAACTCACAGCCACTCTTTCCAGATAGACAATTCCGGCGGTTTCTTTCAGCAATTCTGAAACATGAATCGGAAACCCTTCCGTCTCTGCTTTTCTCCCATACGGAGAAGTAGTGGTTTTCATTCCAAGCAAGGTCGTCGGTGCCATCTGGCCGCCTGTCATACCGTAGATCGCGTTGTTGACGAAGATCGTGGTGATCTTCTCGCCTCTATTTGCGGCATGAATTATCTCGGCGGTTCCTATGGCCGCGAGGTCTCCATCTCCCTGATACGTGAATACGATTCTATCAGGCATCGCTCTCTTCATTCCCGTAGCTACTGCTGGAGCCCTTCCGTGCGGGGCAACGGTACCGTCTACATCAAAGAACTGATAGGCGAAGACTGAGCATCCAACGGGAGCAACCATTAGCGTCTTTCCTTGAATGTCGAGTTCATCAATTACTTCTGCTATGAGTCTATGGATAATGCCGTGGTGACAACCAGGGCAATACGAGAATTCGTTTCTAGCAAGTGACTTTGGTCTCTTGTAAGTAGCCTGTTCCATACAATCACCTCATCCTATAAGTCTGACGAGTTCTCTTAACACTTCGTCAGGCGTTGGAACCATTCCTCCGGTTCTTCCATAGAAATGAACCGGAAGAGTTGCTTCGACTGCAAGGCGAACGTCCTCGACCATCTGCCCCATAGACATTTCCACATCCAGACAGAATTTCTTTCCTCTTGCCGCCTCTTTTAACTCTGCGTATGGAAACGGCCACAACGAGATTGGTCTGAACAATCCAACCTTGATTCCCTGTTTCCTTGCCATTTTCACTACACTGCCTAGAATTCTTCCCATCGTTCCATAGCCGACTAGAACGTAATCTGCATCATCAAGATCATGAGACTTATATCTGACTTCCTTTGCTTTTATCTCATCGTATCCCTTGTGGACAACGATATTCATCTCTTCAAGTCTTACAGGATCGATATCAAAGGAAGTTACCTTATGAGGTTCCCTTCCTTCTGTTCCCCTCAATGCCCAACTGGAATGGTCGTTGATTCCATCAAGTTTGACAAACTCGGGGAAGACAACAGGCTCCATCATTTGACCAAGCATTCCATCTGCAAGAATCATTACCGGAACTCTGTAATTGTCAGCTAAATCAAAAGCAGACTCCATAAGATCTACCGCTTCCTGGATGCTGCCGGGCGCTAGAACTATCAAATGATAGTCACCATGCCCCCCGCCCTTCGTTGACTGGAAGTAGTCACTCTGTGCTGGCTGAATATCTCCCAGTCCAGGTCCCCCTCGTACAACGTTCACAAAAACCGTAGGAAGCCTTGCTCCAGCAATATAAGATACCCCCTCTTGCATGAGGCTGTAGCCGGGACTCGAAGTTGAAGTCATAACTCTGTGACCAGTGCTTGCGGCTCCGTAAACCATATTCACCGCCGCTACTTCGCTCTCGGACTGAAGAAATACGCCGCTTACTTCAGGCATTCGCCGAGCCATATACTCTGTAAACTCCGATTGAGGAGTAATCGGATAACCAAAATACAACCTACAGCCGGCCCTTATTGCAGCTTCAGCCATTGCTTCGTTACCTTTAACCATCATTTTTTCGGCCATCTAATTTTCCCCCCTATACTTCTGCTGTCTCTTTGAAGACAGTTATTGCGGTATCGGGACACATCATGTAGCAGAATCCGCAGCCAATGCAATTCTCGAGATCATGCTGCTGTGCCGGATGATAGCCCTTGGAGTTGAACTTCTCAGAGAAGCTCAGCACTTTCTTAGGGCAGAAGTTGATGCATAGACCGCAGCCCTTGCATCGCTCTTCGTCTACTTTCACGAAGTCTTTACTCATTTTCTACCTCCCATGAATTCTTCATATACTTCTCAATCCAAAATTGATCGAACATCCCATTTCCTTTTCTCGTTGCGTTCATCAGAACAGTGAAGGCCACAGGTGTTGAGACCCTCTCGGATAATAGCTTAACGAACTTCTCTCCTTCGATAATATTCTCGTCTGTCGTCTCAGATCCAATATTTGAGTTGTTGACCAAATAGTTGATCTTCATTCTAGACTTCTCTTGAAGTCTCAGGAAGTGAGAAGCCGCGTTTTCGACTGTGTCGTTGAACGGCCTGAAGGGATTTATGACATAGTAAGTCTCACAGTCCTCTTTCGGTAGTCTCGTGCTCAGTGAAGAGAGTACTATTGCTCCGTCATCGTTCCCTCCAACGTCAAGGATGACCCTGTAATCCGGATTCTCAACGTGACCGAATACCTCTGCCGGAATTATCGGCAAGTCGGCATGGGCCAGCGTGCCTTTGGGAGCTACGATTTTAACCCCGAACTTAGAAAAGCTCTCTCTCATATCGCGGGATCTATAGTATGGACTTATAGTATCGATGTCGGCGAGGGCCACCCTTTCTCCTCTATCGGCAAGCAGTCTAGCGACATTCAAAGATACTTCGGTCTTGCCGCTGCCAAACATACCCATGAAGATAAGCACTTTCTTAGAAAACTTCATTCTGCTCTCCTGTACTCTTTTGCCATTTCATTTCCTTCAAGGACTCTCAAACAGGCAACGGCAAGGGACAGCTCCTCATTTCCTCCCGGAACAACATCTATTGGCGCGAGAAAGGACAGCTTCTCGGTCAGCCATGGGACCATGAACCTTCTGTCATAGGCTATTCCTCCAGTAATTATGATAGAGTCGACATCACCGCTCAAGGCAGCAGCCATTCTTCCGGCCCACTTAACTATCTGATAGGCCATCGCTCTGTATGCAAGTTCTGCCTTCTTATCACCATCAACAATCGCCTGCTGGATCTTCTGGCAATCGTTAGTTCCGGTGTAGGCAAATAGTCCTCCCTTTCCCTTGATAAGCTTTTTTACTTCTTCCTTTGAGTATCGCCCTGAATAGCATAGCTTTATAAGACCTGTAATCGGAAGTGTTCCGGCTCGCTCAGGACTGAAAGGGCCGTCCCCGTTCAAAGCATTGTTCACATCGACAACCCTTCCTCTCCTGTGAGCCCCAATGGAAATCCCTCCACCCATGTGGATGACAACGAAGTTCATTTCATCGTACTTCTTTCCATATCTCGAAGCCACTTCTCTAGCCACTGCCTTCTGATTAAGAGCATGGAAAATCGACCTTCTCGAATAGTCCGGATGACCTGTGAGTTTGGCGACGGGTTCCATTTCATCAACGACTACTGGATCTGCAATGAATGCCGGGATTTCCCTGCCACTTTCTCTAGAGAGTTCATTAGCGATTATGGCTCCTAGATTAGAGGCGTGCTCGCCATACTTGGCAGATCTGAGATCATCTATCATTGCTTCACTAACCGCGTATGTGCCGCCTTCGAGAGGTCGGAGCATACCGCCTCTTCCGATTATTGCGTCTATTTCACTGAGAGGGTGTCCTGCTGACTCCAGAAAGTCGACTATCAATTTCTTTCGGAACATTCGCTGTTCATATAGTGAAGAAAATCTGTTCAAATCGTCGGAAGAGTGTCTTATGGTATGTTCACTTATCATCTCCAGGTTTCTGAAGAGTGCGAGTTTTGTTGAAGTAGATCCTGGGTTTATAACGAGTATGACAGGCATCATATCACTCCTGCAAGAAGAACATTCAAAGCGATGGATTGGAGTTTTGTCCTGGCGGAATCGGCTCTAGAGGTAAGTACTATTGGTGCTTTACCTCCAACTATGGTACTGGCAAGCTGACTGTCGCAGAGGAATGCCATGGTCTTGTAGAATATATTCCCTGCTTCAATGTCAGGCATAACTAGAATATCTGCGTCTCCAGCTACAGAACTTGAAATACCCTTGTGTTCGGCAGCTTCACGAGATACTGCATTATCTAGAGCAAGGGGCCCATCTACCTCAACATGACCAAACTGACCTCTCTTAGCCATCTGTGAAAGTACCGCCGCATCGAGAGTTGCGGACATCTTCTGATTTACGACCTCTATAGCGGCAATAACTGCCACCTTTGGCTTGTCGATCTCCAGAACCTTTGCAACTGAGGCAGAGTTGACTATCGAATCTCCCTTTTGACCCAAATCAGGGGCAATAACCATCCCGGCATCAGTAACGAGAAGAAGTTTATGGTATCTCTTTGTCTCGAATATAGTGACCAAATTCATCGTTCTTCCTGTCTTGAGACCATAATCATCCTTCAAGAATACATTAAGGAGTTCGCCGGTTTTTACGTTTCCTTTCATCAGGATTTCGGCTTCTTTGAACGAAACAGCTCTTACGGCCTTCTCGATCGATTCTATCTTTGAAGAACAGTCAACTACAGAAAGCTTCTCGTGAAAGCCGATCTCCTCACTGATGGCTTCAATCTTGTTCTTGTCGCCGAACAATATGAACGATGCAATGCCCTCGTCTGCGGCCTCTTTCGCTGCTGAAAGTACCACAGGATCTTCAGCAGCAGCAACAGCGATTACTCCAGGATTCACCTTTGCACGGTCGATTAGCTGTGCAAGACTTGTGATCATGTTGCCACCTCCGGATCAAACTCCTTCGCAGTTTCTATTCCTCTAAGAACTCTCTGTGCGCCAAGAGCGAGAGAAAGAAGCTCGTTCTCTCCAGGCTCGATGACGACCAGAGCGAATTTCCCAACGTAACTCTTTATCTTCTGAACGAACTGGGAGTTGTATGCCATACCGCCTGTCAGAACGATTGCGTCTATTGAGCCGCCTGCTAGCGCGACCATGCCGCCAATTTCCTTACCTATTTGATAAGCCATTGCATCAACGACAAGAGCTGCCTCGGGATCACTCTCTGACATCTCCAGGGCCTTTCTAAGGTCGTCTGTACCTAGATATGCCCGCAACCCTCCTGACTTCAGGTATCTATCTAAGAGTTCCTTCTCGGTGTATCTCCCGGCGAAACACATCTCAGCAAGATCGGCGACCGGGAGTTCTCCCGTTCTAGTTGGACTGAAAGGGCCTTCGTCAGTAGCGTTATTGACGTCGACCACTCTGCCCTTTAGCTGTAGCCCGACCGAAATGCCCCCTCCCAGGTGAGCGATCACCAGGTTCAGGTTATCGACATCTCTACCCAGATCTGCAGCAACCTGTCTTGCGGCGGCCTTCATGTTCAGCGCGTGAAGTCTCGAGATTCTCGGCAGTTGAGGAAGACCTGATAATCGTGCCTCTTCACAGAATTCGTCTACAGAGATCGGGTCCGTTACAAAGACCGGGACTCTTCCTTCTGAGAGGCGAAAACCTATGGGAGCAGCGAGATTAGAGGGATGTTCTACTTCAGCATGGTGCAGAAGAAAGTCAACCATTCTCTCGTTCACTCTGTATGTTCCGCTTTCAAGCGGGGGCAAGATTCCTCCCCTACAGGCTATTGAGTCAAAATCAAGCTCGATCCCTTCGTTTCGCAAGAAGGACTTGATCTCTTCTACCCTTTCCTGAATATCATCATCAACTTCCTTCATCATAGGGACATGCTGAATAGATCCCCTGGCGATCTCGGTATCGTCATTGTAGACAGCGATCTTAGTTGAAGTGGAGCCGGGATTTATGGCCAAGATCTTCATTTAATCACTCCCTCAGAGTAGCTTTTTCTCTTTGCCGTACTCCACAATTACCTTCTTGAGTCTCTTGACTCCTTCGATGATATCCTCTTTAGGAGGCAGACAGAATGAAAGCCTCATTGAGTTCTGACAGGTGTTGTCGAGTGAAAAGGCCTGACCTGGGACGAAAAGTATGTTCTCGGTCTTGCCTAGCTCTAGCATTTCTCCTGTATCGAAACCTTCAGGAAGAGTGAACCATATAAAGAGGCCGCCTTCGGGTTTTGTCCAGTAAAAGCCGTTCATGTCACCAAAGTTTCTGTCGAGTTCAGTTAGCATCAGATCCTTCTTTTCTCGGTAAAGCGCAATCGTTGGTTTTATCTGGGCAAGGAGGTTATGCCTCTGAAGATATCTTGCGGCGATACGCTGTGTGAGGCTTGGCGTACAGAGGTCTGAAGCCTGCTTTGCCATTACCATCTTTCTTATTATGTTCTTATTGCCGATCACTATACCGAGCCTAAGCCCAGGCGACAGGATTTTGCTGAATGTTCTCAACAACAGGACTCTTTCTTGCCCGCCAATCTTGAAGATCGGATCGATCGCTTCTCCTTCGTATCTTAGGTCACCGTAAGGATCGTCTTCAACTATGAGAACATCGTACTTTTCTGCAATCTCAACGAGTCTCTTTCTCTTTTCGTAACTCATTGTTACGCCGCCTGGATTGTGGAAATTCGAGATTGTGTAGATGAACTTCACTTTGTCGAGTTCTCCGCGAGTTTCGATTTCTTTGAGCTTGTCTTCAACTATATCAAGATCCACACCGTCTTCTTGAAGGGTCATGTATACGTACCCGTTCGACCTTAGAGAAAAGGCACTCGCAGCTCCCAAATATACCGGCTTCGACACGAAGTAAATGCTGTCGTCATCCAAAAAGATCTTACCGACAAGATCTAGCGCACTTTGGGATCCTACTGTGACCAAAAGATTATCGATGTCAAGACCCTCAATGCCGTACTCCCTATTAAGAAGGGAGATGTACTCTTCCCTAAGTATAGGATCACCTTCAGTCTGACCGTACTGAAGTGTGAACTTGTACTCCTTTTCCAGTATTTCCTTTGATATTTCAGCCATCTCTGAACGTGGAAAAGTGTCCGGGTCGGGAACGCCTCCGCCAAAAGAAATCATACCCGGGTTCGAGGTCACCTTAAGCAGTTCCCTGATGATGTTCGATTTCATTCTGAGTGCGATCTTTGAAAACTTTTCTGTCACGATTTACACCCCCTGGTAGTTATCGTAGTAATCATCACAATAATTCAGTTAGCAATAGCATGCCAAGAGATAACAATTGTATAAATCGCTTATAGAAGGCTAAATACAGAAGCTTCCGTGCTTTTGGCTTCCGTTCGGTGCATACTTTTGCATGCAACATATTGCATACGTGCAGTCATGTGCATGACGATGGAGGTATTTCCACCTGAAAGAAATGTATACGAGAATAGACTTTCAGATTCTCTTGAATCCTATTTCAATCAGTTCCTCAAGGTTTATTTCACCGGAGAGCCTCGAACATCTCGAGTCAACAGAAGCTCTTGCAACGGCAAGTGCAACCTTTCTTGCGATTCCCGGTTCAAACGGCCTTGGCAAAATGTAGTCCCTGGAAAGCTTTTCTTCAGGCACAGCCGACGCAAGGGCGTCAGTTGCTGCCAACTTCATAGCTTCGTTTATCTCTCTTGATCGTGTGTCAAGAGCGCCTCTAAAGATACCCGGGAAAGCTAGAACATTGTTTATCTGGTTTGGGAAGTCTGATCTGCCGGTGGCGACAATCGATGCACCTGCGCTGCGGGCAAGATCCGGCATAATCTCCGGTACGGGATTGGCCAGAGCGAATATGATCGGTTCGGGAGCCATTTTGCGCACCATTTCAGGTAAAAGAAGCCCGGCAACAGAAGTGCCAATGAAGAGATCTGCTCCCTTCACAGCGTCCTCCAGATTTCCGCTGAGGTTATCGGGGTTAATCTCCTTTACGATCTCTGAGTGAAATTCGTTTAGGAGAGTAGCTGGCTGATTCCTGTTTAGTATTCCATTTCTATCGACTGCAACAATATTCCTTGCACCTGCCGCCAGCAGCATTTTGATTGTTGCGCCTCCGGCCGCACCAACGCCAACCGTTACAATCTTTAGATTCTCAATCTTCTTTCCAACGATCTTCAGCGCATTTCTCAGCGCAGCAACGGCGACAATCGCTGCACCGTGTTGATCGTCATGAAAGACTGGAATATCAAGCATCTTCTGAAGTTCGCTTTCAATGAAGAAGCATTTTGGTGAGGAGATGTCTTCAAGATTTATGCCTCCAAAGGTTGGGGCAATTGCCTTCACGAACGAGATAATCTCCTCTGAACTATGGACATTTATACAGAGGGGAAAGGCATCCACATTTGCGAATTCCTTGAACAGGACGGCTTTCCCCTCCATAACGGGAAGTCCAGCTTCGGGGCCTATATCCCCTAGTCCAAGTACTGCCGTTCCGTCTGAGACTACTGCAACGTAATTCCATTTGTTTGTGTAGTCGTAGGCAAGTTCCTTATCGCTCTCAATCACTCTGCATACATCGGCTACCCCTGGAGTGTAAGCAAGCGAAAGTGCCTCCATGCTATCCACTCTCACTTTGCTTCTTACTTCCAACTTTCCCCGTAGATCCTTGTGAAGTTTCAATGCCTTTTCATTCACACAATCACCTTCTATTCAAAGTAAAAAAATCCGAACCGTTAACATCAGTTGCTACAATCAACGGAAAGTCTCTGACATCAATCTCGAATATTGCTTCAGTGCCTAGATCTTCGTAAGCGATGACCCTAAGAGACTCGATCCTTTGCGCAAGCGAAGCGGCCGCTCCGCTTGGAGCGATCAAATAGACTCTTCTAAATTCCTTACACAGATTTGCTGCCAGATCCGATCTTTTTCCCTTCCCGATGGTTGCCAGAACGCCCTTTTCGAAAAGCATTTCCAAAAAACCGTCCATCCTGAGAGAAGTAGTAGGGCCGATTGCTCCGCAACTTTCTTCAACTAGCTTGGCCGGACCGGCATAGAATACAATTGCTCCTTCAAGCTCAACAGGGAAAGGCTCGCCTTCTTCGTACAACTTCTTGAGGCGCATCTGAGCTGCGTCTCTCATTACTATGAGTTTGCCTGTAAAGCTGATTTCTTGACCGGGGGACAAATCATCTATCTTCAAAGGTAACTACCCCCTTTCTACAGAGATAACAATCAACAGCCAATGAAACTGGAAGAATCGCAATGTGACAAGGCGCAGTTTCAATGCTAACCGAGTAAGCGGTCATCCCCTCTCCCAGTCCTTGATAACCGATATGGAGGGAATTGATCTTATTCAGAAGTTTCTTCTCAAGTAAGGCGTAGTCAACGTCGGGATTCTTTGAATCCAACTCTCTAGTCAGAGCAAGCTTGGCAAGGAGCATTGATTTCTCTGAGCTTCCCCCGATGCCTATTCCGACCCTGAGTGGAGGACAACCCCTGGCTCCTCCTTCAGAAATTGAATTGGAAATTGTTTCTATGAACTCTTCTTGAGATGTTGTCGGGTTGAGCATGAACAGTCTCGAGAGATTCTCGCTGCCTCCTCCTTTTACGAGGAAACGTATCTCTAATTCTCTTCCGGAAACCATGAAAGTATGCACGACCGAAGGTGTATTGTCTCCGGTATTTTCTCTGTGTATTAGGGGGTCCTTCACAATTGAGTATCGATAGGGACTTTTTGAATACGCTCTCCTGACAGCCGTATCGAGGGTGTCTGATAAGGGTTCCTCAAGAGATACCTCCTGACCGATGAAGACAAAGAATTCAATGAAACCTGTGTCCTGGCACAGGGGAAGCTTCAGCTTTTCTGCAAGTAACGAGTTCTCATTCAGAATAGATGAGAAAGGACCGGTGTAGAGTTTTAGAGAGGATTTGATCTTATCATCCATTGTTGTGTTTGCCTTTACTAATGCGGTCTCGACCTTTCCCGCTATCGAAGATGCTTTTATCAAGAATTCACCTCATTATCTGTGAAAAGCTTATGATGAGCAACGTCATATTCATTTATAACACTTTGCACACCCGATTGCCCTAATGATCATTTCTCCAAATCGGAAGCATGAAGGAAGTCAGTATTCTCAGCTCGTAACGAAAGCTGAGAAACAGCAGAAGAAAGATACTTCAGAAAAGCCTTAGATAGAATACTAACTTGGGCTTCTCCACTTAACTGCAAAGCTATTAAATTTTCACAATCTAGATTCTCCAGCTGTTATGAAATCAATATATGGAAAGCCGTAATGCATCATAATTAAATCTACTCAAGAGAGAAAGGTTCCATAGTACAACTAAATAGTGTACAATAAGATTGGAGGTGAAAGAATGAGTATTTACGATTTTGAACTGACTACAATAGACGGGTGGAACAAGACCATGGAGGACTTCAAAGGCAAGGTGCTATTGATAGTTAATACGGCTAGCAAATGCGGATACACATCTCAGTACGATGGTCTGCAGAAGCTTCATGATGATTTCAAAGACAGAGACTTTGCCGTTCTTGGTTTTCCATCAAATGACTTTCTTCGCCAAGAGCCTGGCAGTGAAGAAGAAATCAAGGCGTTCTGTGATGCGAATTTCGGTATTACTTTTCCCATGTTCTCGAAAATACATGTTAAGGGAAAAGAGATACACCCTCTTTATGAATTTCTTGTTTCTGGCGGTGGGAAGAAGGAGTTTTCAGGAAAAGTGAAATGGAACTTCACGAAGTTCTTGATTAACAGAGAGGGTGAGATAATTGGAAGATTTGAGCCGAAGGAGGAACCCGAGTCATTTCGTTCTGCAATTGAGGAGGCGGTTAAGTGACCAAGAAAGAAGAGGTTGCGATTCCAAGAGAAGACGAGCTACTTAGGCTTGACAATCAGCTTTGTTTCGCATTGTATTCCAGTTCAAGGGGCATCACAAGGCTCTACAGACCAGTGCTTTCAAAGTTTGGGTTGACCTACCCTCAATACCTTGTAATGCTTGTTCTGTGGGAGAGAGAGCCACTTACAGTTAAAGATCTCGGGGAGAAGTTGTTTCTTGATTCAGGAACCTTAACTCCCCTTCTTAAGAGGATGGAAAGACAAAGCCTTCTTACGAGAGAAAGATCGCAGGGTGATGAGAGACAGGTACTTATAAGTCTAACAGAGAAAGGGAAAGGGCTTAAGGATAAGGCGATTGATATTCCGATGAAGATTGCTGAACAGGTGAATATCTCTCAGAGAGAATACATTTCTCTTATGTCGTCGCTCAAAAAGCTTCTGAAGAAGATCGATATGAGCGAATCAGACGGGTCCTCAAGTTAGCAGAATCACAAAATGACACTGCTACAGCTTGTCACGATATACATTGCGGGCGCCGCAGCTGGTTTTATGAATGTTATGGCGGGAGGGGGCTCAATGGTCACTCTCCCGGTAC
>NZ_DJHG01000013.1:0-9785 GCF_002432955.1 Mesotoga sp. UBA5825
GGGAGCATCTGTTCGCTGAAAGGCCCGAAATCCGTCAACGGTCCTCCGTCTTCCGAGACCGCCATTGGAATTTCTGTTTCGTCCTTTTCTGTGTTGAACCCTCCGCACTGATCATAATCCCAATGGAAATCACTATCATTTGAACTCGCTGTAAGAGAGTTATAATCAAGTTATCCAGTATCTTCTGAGAATAACGACGGGGATGTTGAGGTGGAGACACGGTGGATAGGAACAACAAGCAATCTCGAGCAGTAACAAAGAAAAAGAAGGTTCTTGACAAAATCAACGGTCATGATGCTCTTATTATACTGAAAGCCTTGGCCAACGAAGATCGGAGCATTGCAAAACGTATTGAGCAAATCGCATTGGAATACCTGCGCGATATAGATGTCGAGAACGTTGCTTCGCAAGTGTACTATGCGTTGGAAGGAATTGAAGTTGAGGATCTCTGGGAACAATCAGGCAGCATGAGGTATGGGTATGTGGAACCGTCAGATAGAGCGTGGGAAATGTTTGAAGAGGCTTTAGAACCATTCACAAATGAACTGAACAGATATTTCGAACTTTCGCTGGAGAACGAGGCGAAGAAATACTGCATGGGTATTCTGAAAGGAATAGACCAGTTCGGCAAAGAATCGACATCTCAGTTCAAAGACTGGGCCGAAGATGCTCCAGATGAGTTTTTCGAAAGGGTCTTGGATGACTGGAAGAGGGCCTGTAAAAATCCTGAGCATATACAGGAAATGGAAGACTTCATCGAACGGGGTCTCGGAAAGTGACGGTTTGGACGAAGACGAACAGAAGCTGGCATTATTGAAGAAAGGCGCACACATATCTTGATCTTTACAACAAGCCAATAATCGACTTTTCATTTGTCGATACGTATCCCAACCAGGGTCATGTGAGTGCGGGTAGACCACCCTGCAGTTAATGACCGTTATAACGAACAGGTTTTGCCATAAGTGTCTGGTATATAGAACATTATTTGGTATTATCGCTTCAGAGATCTTCTAGGAAGGAATGCAAGGATGTATCCATTGCCAAAGGATCTTCTCTCCAGTTCTCACTCATGTTCTTAGTCATTTCAGAATCAAGGGATTGATTTATCAGTTTTCATTGGAGACTGCTTAGCTGCAAGGGAGTTTGTTCCCGTTCACTTGGTTTGGCTGAACCGAAGATCCCAGCGGCACAATGGAATGTGCTGCCTTCATAACCTTCGTAAACATATCAGTCCACAAAAAGAGATAGTCCTATTTGCTTGAGATGGAGAAGATAACTTGCAATCCATGTGTTGATCCTTTCATAGACTACCTATTGGGAATCGGAACATTTCGACTACCGCATTGGTGACATTAATTACGAGTGCTCTTCTAGGAAGTCATACAGGATCTCTGCAGTCGTGAAGGCAAGCGCGGTAACGGTGTCTGCCGCTCCATAGTATATGGTGATTTTTCCCGTCTCGGGATCCTGGAGACTGGCGCACGGGAAGGTTACATTCGGAACGTCGCCGACGTTTTCGTAGGGCATTCTCGGATTGAGAATGTAATGCTTAGACCTCTTGATTACTTTCCAGGGCTTCTCCAGATCGAGAAGGGCAACGCCCGTGCTATATACATAGCCGTTGCACGATGTCCATACACCATGATAGATAAGCAACCAACCTTCCGAGGTCTCTATTGGAATGGGTCCAGCTCCCACTTTAGTTGATTGCCAGCCAACAGTGGGCGACATGACATGTCTGTGGCAGCCCCAGTGAATCATATCGGGGCCCTCGCAGTAGAAGATGTCTCCGAAGGGAGTGTGCCCGTTGTCGCTCGGCCTGCTTAACATTGCGAATTTTCCTTTGATTTTTCTCGGGAAGAGTACCCCATTTCTGTTGAAAGGAAGGAACGCGTTTTCAAGCTGATAGAAACTCTCGAAGTCGTATGTATAGCCGACACCTATGGTCGGTCCATGATAACCGTTACACCAGGTGATGTAGTATCTATCTTCGAGGAAGACGACTCTGGGATCGTATCCATAAACGAAACGGGCGATTTCTGGTTCCTCGGAAATGAATTCGATTCTCTCTCCATCGATGTTCCACGACAAACCGTCCTTGCTTTTCCCAGAGTGAAGCTCCATGGCGAGCTCTTTAGTGTCGACACGAAATACTCCTCTGAATTCATCTCCGTACGCTACTACTGCGCTGTTGAAAATGCTGTTGGCACCTACCACCATTTCGCGTGTGATAAGGGGGTTTCTCGAGTATCTCCATACCGGCTCGCGAAAATCTTCAGGCCTTTCTTCCCAGGGGAGATTATTGAGCTTGTTGCCGACTATTCTGATCGCCAAGGATGTCCTCTCCTTCCTCTCTGCTATATAGCTATTACCGATTCCCTTTCGACAAGGGCCGTGGGCAGAACGATATTCCTGAATACTCTCTTCTGGGTCAGCCTCAATCTCTCTATGAGTAGCTGAGCGGCGGCGCTTCCCATTTCGATTCTGGGTTGCGAGACGGTAGTTAGGGCGGGAATCGTATAAGGAGCGTGAACTGAATCGTCGAACCCTATGACGGATACGTCGTCAGGGACCCGAACACCCTTCTTGTGAAGCTCCTGCATTGCGCCCATTGCCACGTGATCGTTAACGGCAAAGATTGCCGTGAAATCAACGCCGGAATCCTGAAGGTAATCCCTGATGGCTTCCTGCCCATGGTGCGGCTCGAATCCTCCTACCCTTGCAACTTTCAGATCGAAGTCCGTGGATCTTGAAGCGAATTTTCTCAGCCCTTTCAACCTCTCCTTTGAAGCGTGCACACCCTCCTGCCCCGGAAGAAAGAGAACACGTCTGTGCCCTTTTTCGTGAAGGAATTTAGCAACGTTATATGCGGCAAAGGAGTTATCTATGTTTACGGAGTCGGCCTTGATCTCTCTTATTGGAGAGTCGACGGCGACAACGACTATTCCGCTCTCTATGAACCTGTTAAGCATGTGCTCGTCGCTGTGAAGAGTCGCAACTATGATGCCATCGACCTTTCGCTGGAAGTATTCGTTGAGAATCTCCTGCTCGCGACTGACCATCTCTCGGGCCATGGCGAGCATTACGTCGAACCCGTTCCTGTGAGCATAATCCTCGACTCCCATGAAGATCTCTCCGTAATGGTTTCCCATAGTGTTAGGAAGAAGGACGCCCAGGGTTCTGTAAAGACTCTTCTTTCGAATCGAAGGCATTGGATGATAGTTGAGCCTGTTAATCACCCTCAATACACGCAACTTAGTGTCTTCTGAAACATAGCCGCTTCCGTTCACTACCCTCGAGACGGTCGCTATCGAAACCCCAGCTTCGGCGGCGACATCTTTTATGGTTACCATCTAGACTTTCCCCCCTATTCAATGAGCAGGCTTTCGTCAAAAAGGTCGTACGGCTCTTTCAACATCTTCTTGAAGCTATTCACTGAGCCCTGTTCAATGATTTCTTTGAAAAGGTAGTAAGAAGGTCTTGGAGTTAGGCTTCCATCTTCAAAGTCTACACTCACCAGTCCGAAGCGCATCGCGAAGCCGGAGGCCCATTCGTAGTTGTCCGCGAGAGACCAGTGCAAGTATCCCTTTACACTGAAGCCCTCCTCAATAAGCTTTTCCACTGCGTGCAGGTGGCTGATGAGATAGTAAGGCCTCAGGCAATCCGCGCCATCTGCGATTCCATTCTCTGTTATAAAGACTGGGATATCGTACCTTCTCATTGTCATCTTCAGTATATTGTACAACCCTTCGGGGTAGATCTCCCAGCCGAAGTCGCTCGTCGGTCTGCCCGATCTGGAGAGCGAGTTGGGTTTACAACCCTGCCCAAATTCCGGCAAGACCCTATATCCTCTGTCGCTGTCCTTATCGGGTTGGACGACCATCCGTGAATAGTAATTTATGCCAAGAAAGTCCGTTCTCTCTTTTATGCGGTCGATGAATTCTAATTGAGCTTCCATGGCAGAATCGGCCGCGCTTTTTTCTCCGTCTATCCAGCTGAAAGCGTAGATCAAGCCCACCGGTGAGGCTGATTGGTTCTTGAGTTCTTCGTACGCATTCAGATGGGCGTTGATCAAGTTGGAGCGAGCCACTTCCACCAGGTCGGGCCTGACAATCGACGGAGGGAACCCGGAGGATCTGTTTCTATAACCAAGCATCGCCACGACGTCTGGTTCATTCTCCGTTGACCACATATCGACGATATCTCCAAGTCTCCTTCCGCATAGGCAGGCGTATTTGCGGAATTCTTCGGCCGTTCGCGGATCGACCCAGCCTCCGGCAGTGAAATCGGAGTACCTGTTAACCTTAATCGGTTCGTGGAGCCAAATGGGAAGTGAGAAATGGTTAAGATTAACCATTACCTTCATTCCCAGATTCCTTATGTCTTGAATCATCTCTCTGTAGTGCTCTATCGCTTCAGCGTTGCATATATCATCGATTTCATCTGCGCGTCTCTCGAAAGTTGGTTTAGGGAGAATTCTCGACCACTCCAACCCTATTCGTATTATCTTCATTCCCGAGTGGGCTGCAAGTCTGTGAAACTTCTCGAAGCCTGTCCAATAATCTGGCCCGCTTTCGGGTAGCGTTCCGCTAACTATCTTATTTTCGATGTTGAATTTATCGTGAGCCCAAACGTACCAGTCCGAGCCAGGGTCGATGCTCTCGGGAGAGTTCCTTCCCATCTCGAACTGAAATCCTGAAAGAGAGACACCGAACAGGAAATCTTCGCCAAACATACCTTCATCTCCTTTTTACGGCCACATAGTGATCCTCTTCAACTTTCACCATTTCTTGTTCCTCATCCATGATGGGGTCGAAACACTTTCGTCCGTCGATTTTCGTTTCGTAATCGCTCTTAAGGTCCTCCCACTTCTGGTCGAGCCTCGGCACTGAGGAGAGGAGCTTACATGTGTAATAATGCTGAGGATTGAAGAAAACCCTGTCAGTTCTTCCCATTTCAACGACATGACCTTTGAACAGTATTACTGTTCTTTCGCTCAAATAGTAGCCAAGAGACAGGTCATGGGTTATGAAGAGTATTGAAAGGCCCTTCTTCTTGAGGTCTGCAAGCAGGTTCAACACGTCGACTCTTGTAGAGGCGTCAAGCATGCTGATCAGTTCGTCGGCCACCAGAAAGCTTACGTCCAGCAGCAGGGCTCTGGATATGAGGATTCTCTGCAGTTGACCGCCGCTGAGCTGATGAGGATACTTACCAAGGATCTGATCTGGATCTAGGCCAACCTTTTTCAGAACTGTGTGCACTTTTTCCATCCAGTCACTGTAGTGCAACTTCCCGAAGAAAACCGATCGAAGATTCTCGAAGACTCTGTCCACTTTGAAGATAGGATTATAGGAGCTGAACGGGTCCTGAAAGACGCCCTGTACTTTTCTGTAGTAATCTCTTAGCTCAGAGCCCTTCAACACGCTAATATCACGTCCATCAAGTAGTATTTCTCCTTCAGAGATTGTCAGCAATCTCAGGATCATCTTTCCTATGGTGCTTTTGCCGCTCCCGCTCTCGCCTATTAGAGAGGTGACCTCTCCCTCTTCAATCTTGAAAGACACATTGTTTACGGCCTTGAGACTGCCTGAAGAGAACATTCCCGTCCTGAAGACCTTCGTCAGATTAATGAGCTCAAGCATCTAGCTCACTCCCCAGCAGGCCACCCAGTGTGAAGGTTCTATTTCAGTCATGGGCGGCTCCTCTTCGCACTTTTCAAAGGCCAGCGGGCATCTGTCCTTGAACCTGCAGCCTCTCGGAGGCGACAGTAGTTGAGGGGGTTTTCCTGGGATTCCTTTCAGTCTTCTATCTGTGCAGTGCACTCCAACCTCCGGCAGAGACAAGATAAGCATCTTCGTGTAAGGATGGGCAGGCTTTTCAATTATCACTTCTGTAGCGGCCCGCTCTACAAGCTTGCCCGCGTACATTATCAGTATCGAATCTGCTATCTGGTAGAGGATCGAGATGTCGTGGGTAACGAAGATGACGCTTTTGACAAAGCCCTTATCCCTGAACTCTACGATCATCTCGGCTACTGCGCGCTGAGTCGAGACATCCAGGGCCGATGTGATCTCGTCTGCTATTAGCAAAGAGGGATCTAAAAGCGTCGAGATAACCATTACAGCCCTCTGCTTCATTCCTCCCGACAGTTCTACGGGGTACATGTCTAGGACCGATCTATCGAGACCCACGAGATCCAGCCTCCTGTTAAGTTCGGGAAGGGCCTTTTCGTATCCCACGCCGTGACAGGCGAGAAGATCCGCAATGAGTTTCTTTAGCTTGACGGTAGGATTCAAAGCATTCATGGCGTACTGGGGTATTATGGAGATTCTTTTGTATCTGAAATCCTTCATCTTCCTGCTATCACCTATAGGAAGCTGACTTCCGTCAAGAGAGACACTGCCCTCGACGAGTTTCATCGGGAGACGAAGCATTATGAGGGAGTTGCTGAGAGTCGATTTTCCGCAGCCCGATTCTCCGGCAATTCCGGCAATCTCCCCGTCGCGAAGATCGAAGCTTACTCCGTCCAGGGCCTTGATATCTCCTTTAAGAGTCTGGTAATAAACTCTAAGGCCATCTACGCTTAGAGACATTATCACAGCTCCCTCAATTTAGGATTGAAAACTTCATCCAGTCCAGTATTCATGAAATAAAGCGCGCCGACGATAGCCGTGATAGCTACTCCGGGAGGTATCAGCCACCACCACATCCCAAGCTGAATTGCGCTCCACAAAACCGCATTCTGCATCATAAGTCCGAGCGAGATTCCCTGAGTCGGGCCAAGTCCTATGAAGTCAAGCGTAACCGCCGCGAGAATCGCTCCTCCGAATTGGAGTATGAATGTCATGAAGAGATAGGACATCATGTTCGGAGCGATTTCTCCAAAGATTATTTTCAATGGTTTCATGCCAGTGATTCTGGCGAGGTCGACGAAGTCCCTCGTTCTCAAAGTAAACGTCTGGGCCCTTATCGCTCTTGCCGCCCACGGCCAGGAGGTAAGACCTATAAATATGCTCTGTACAAGTATTCCTCTATATGGTAGGTAGGCCGCAACAATAAGAAGAAGGGCCAACGTCGGTATGACAGTAACGATATTGGTCAACATGTTGAGCAGTTCGTCGACCATGCCTCCTCGATAGCCGGCTATGAAGCCGATGAGGATCCCCAGAAATGTCGCGAGACCTCCGGCAACCAATCCGACCAAAAAAGTTGACCTCAGTCCATAAACCGTCTGCGAAAAAACATCTTGCCCGAAGGTTGTAGTTCCTAACCAGAACTCTTTTGAAGGCGGGTGGTAGCCCGGCCCGGCATAATCGAGCGGTCCGTGTTTCGCGAAGAGAGGTCCGAAGATCGCCAGCAAAATGAAGAATGAGAGTATGCAAAAACCGACCTTCAGACGCCCGTTTCTAAGGGCGAAATAAAGAAATTCATTCTTAGTCTTCATACAGTCTCTCCCCCTGCCGTGTGTCTGATTCTAGGATCAATCATTATATATGCGATATCCAGAATGATGTTGGCCAACAACACACCGACGATTATGAACAGAAAACAACCCTGTATGAGGAAGTAATCCTGATTCATAATCGCTTCCTTTAGAAGATGGCCGATACCGGGGTATGAAAAGACGACTTCGGTGGCAAGCGCTCCGGCAACTATTACACCGAGCTGGAGAGCAAGTCCCGTAATCTGAGGAAGGACCGCGTTCTTGTAGGCATACCGTCTGACGAGAGTGCTAGAAGCACCCAGAGACTCCAGGTACCTTGAATACTCGGCCTCGAGTTCATAGATGATCATGTTACGCATTCCGATGGCCCAGCCTCCAAACTGCACAAGAAAGAGAGAGCTAAATGGAAGTATCCAATGCTTCAGGAAGTCCCAGATGAAGGCCCAGTTCCAGCCTGGCACCATTGAAAAACTGTAGGCACCTGCTATTGGAAGAACGTCAAGCGCGACCCCAAAGAACCAGGCGAGAAGTATACCCAGCCACATGTACGGCGTAGCCGTTAGTACGTACCAGATGGGCAAGACTATGCCGTCAAGTTTCTTTTTCCTGGCGGCAAATGCACCGAACTTGTTGCCCAAAAAATAACTGAGCATAATTGAGGGAATCAACAGGGCAAGGTCAAAGGGTAGGGCCCTGGTTATCACCCTGGTTACCGGAGCCCCTGTAACATACAAGCTGACTCCAAGATCGCCTCTGAAAAGGCCTGCCCAAAAAGCGACATATTGACGAAGTGGTGATTTGTCCAGCCCATAGATCTCGTTAAGGTAGCCGGCGATTACCTCGGTTGTATCCGACCTGGTGGAAAACCTAGACAGCAGATTCGTAATTGGATTGCCGGGCATAAATCGCGGTATCATCCAGTCTATCGTAACCGCAAATACAAATGTCAGCAGGTAGATTATTATCTTTCTTCTGAAATAGGCTCCCACGGTCTGAGTCTCCTTCCTTTAACCCTACCCACAAGATGGAGAGCTTCATCTTCTTGACCCACCAAAACAAATTCTCGGTCAAAGCCGCGATACCAAATCCCATTCCGAACACCCAATCTGAGTCGTGTGACTCTCTAGACTTCGGCGAGCCAGAAAAAGGGGATTGGACAGGGACTTGTGTTTCTTCAAAGACTGAAGGGAGTTGCTCCAGTCATGTTGAGAAACTGCGCCTAGGAAGACTTAGTTGCAATCCTCATTCACAGGCAGTACGGCATCTGGATCAGTCCAATCCTATCGTTATCTTTATTGTCCTTAAGAATACAGACGGTCTTCTTGCCAAAAAAGCAATTTTGCTTCCTTGCCCAGCGAAAAACAACACCGGGAGCCCGAGCCATACAGGTTGAGTCTCGCATGAGCGAAATCGTCGAAATCCGAGTCTGCCAAAGGCCCCCACAGACAACACTACGTCCGCGGGGGCAGAAATATTAGTTCGTTACTTTGCCTCCAGAGCTGTCAGCATGAATATACCACCAAGTTGCCATTTTCCGTTCCAGGTGCAGGGATAATAATGAGGGCCGTGTTCACTCGGCCAGTTGGTCCATACATCGGTACTCGCTTGGAACCACATTCCGTTGAACCAGAGAGGAACGTAGGGAATCTCTTTCAAGAACAACTCTTCCAGTTCCGACATAATCTTCTGACCCGTCTCATAATCATCGACAGGCGTTCTGTCGAAGGCTTGCATTAACTCGAAGGCCTTTGGATTGTTGTATTTGCCGTAGTTGCCTTGAGTCTGCTGCTCTCTGATATCCCAGAACAACCAGTAGTAGTAACTCCATACAGTATTGGACAGATTGCTGTTGAAATTGTTGATAGCCATGTCAAATCTGCCGCCGTATAGTTCGTCCTGATATCTGGAGTAGTCGGGGAATTCAGCCTTAGCGTTGATTCCCACGGCTTTCAGGTTGTTGGCGATTATTTTTATTGACTCCATCCAGTCGGTCCAGCCGAAAGGAACGATTATGGAGAGTTCTATCTTGGAACCATCTGGCGCCTCAACAAACCCGTCTCCATTTATATCCTTGTAACCTGCATCGGCCAGGACCTTCTTGGAGACCGACGGATCGTATTTGAAACCGTACTGCTCGACTACCTGTTCATCGTAATACTTCATCCAGGCATCGATAGGAAGGAAGCCAAGCGGGTTAGACTTGATAACCTGGTTTTCGAAAACCCTTGTAACAATGTCGTCGGCGTTTATGGCCCAGGCAACGGCCTTCCTGAAGTTTACATCATCCATTGGCTTTCTGCTGTTGTTGAGAAAGAGAACTGCCGTGTTATCTGAAAGCATG
>NZ_DJHG01000013.1:9849-12158 GCF_002432955.1 Mesotoga sp. UBA5825
GGACTCCAGGAAGGAAGAAGTTGCTGATGTCCAGCTCTCCTTTGAAAATCATACCCAGAGCTACGTTGTTGCCGGAAACGGTGAGGTAGACTATTCTCTTGGGGGTCGGCTTGATTCCCAGCTGCTCGATACCCCACCATTTGTCGTTTCTCAGGTAGATCATTCTGTCCAGACCGTAACCTTCAGCCAGGTAACAACCCGTTCCTATCGGTCCCTCGTTCGCTCCTGTAAGAATCTCGGCTTCCGTTTTGTTTTTCCATATGTGTTCAGGAACCATAGGCAGCTGATAGAGCTGGAAGGACCACTGCTGATAGAGTGGTTCAGTGAAATGGACACGCACGGTCAGTCTGTCAACCATCTCCACTTCTTTTATCCAGTTCCACATTGAGCTGTAATGGACTCCGGGATACTTTTTGGCGATATCGAATGTGAATTTGACGTCTTCGGCATCGAACTTTTCTCCATCGGTCCAGTATACTTCGTCTCGAAGCTTCAGCTCGTAGGTCTTTCCGTCTATCCATCCTCCATCCACTGCAAGCCAGGGAATCATCTCGTTGCTTAGAGGATCGAACATAAACAGGTACTCATAGATGAGACCGTTGGTTCCGGTCATGATCGCCCAGGGGGTGAATGGATTCCAGTTGTTCGGCGGACTCCACAACCCTCCACCGGCGTAGAGAGTTTCCTTCCGATCGTAAACTTGACCAATAGCGAGGCTACAAACGAGTATGATGGCCAGAAGTAGTAGAATGAACCTCTTTTTCATATACCCAACCTCCTTTTCTAACCCTTACGGGCTCCAACAACATGATATTACTGAAAACATTTACATATTAAAGCGATCTTGGGCTGATATTTCTCAGAAATCCGTAATTATCACCGAACAGGGCACACTGTTTTCTTTATTCACAAATGATTAACGCTATTTCAAGGCAAACCGCCTGGCCTTCCGTATGCCGGATTGTAATTGATATTAAAGGAGGTAGTATGAGTGTTCTTCACTCGCCACAGGGCAACAACATGAAATTGCTTTTGCATTTCTCTTCATCAACTACTCTTGGAAGGATCCGCATGATATCTGTGATTGTGAAAATGGTTTTCATTTTCATAAATGAGGTCGTTGAGGCTCCAAAGACTTTGGAGAGGACGGCTCTTCTCCATGATGGAATTCCTCACTTTGCGATCTATCGGAACAGCTTGGTATGCTAGAAATCCCGCAAAATTCCGACTATGAATGAATATGTGAGTCTGGCGCGTTAAAGAAAGTAGATAGGCATAGCAGATGCCTCAGTATAGTTGGTACGTTCAAAATGAAGACCATAGCACTTCATGATCAAATCGTGAGTCATCTCTGACTTTTTCAGAAGAGTTGTTTTGTATTTAACACGCAAATGACAATCCCGGTTTTATCCGACTGAACATAGTGCTAGAACGTACTGAAAGCAATTAGAGTCATTAGTGAAGCGACTTGATGTCATAACCTTTGTGAAAATGAAAGGATTGGGAACGATGGGGAAGAGCAGCTGCTTCACGTTGGCTCTTCCTATGCCCAATGTTTCATATTCGGAATTCGCCCTTCTTCCCCAATACTCTCAGCGTTGAAGAACAGCGTTGGCACATTCCAAGAACAATCTCAAGATTCAGTTCCGATAAACTGCCGATATATTTCCGATAATCCATATCTTCGATTCTTGTTCGAGGGATCGAGTACTTCGAGAAAGCCTTCTTGGACCCACTTGTTTACTATGTTTCTCACCATTCTCTCTGAAAGCCCC
Source organism: Mesotoga sp. UBA5825 (assembly GCF_002432955.1). Classification (NCBI taxonomy): domain Bacteria; kingdom Thermotogati; phylum Thermotogota; class Thermotogae; order Kosmotogales; family Kosmotogaceae; genus Mesotoga; species Mesotoga sp. UBA5825. The sequence goes on from NZ_DJHG01000013.1 coordinate 11,625, forward strand.
AGGTTGTTTGCCAGCTCTCTTACAGTCAAGAAATCTCTTGAAGCGAACATAGAGAGGATATTCTTCTGGCGATGGTCAAGTCTTCTCAAGAGCACTGGATCTTGAGGATTTTCTCCTTGGGTTAGAACTTCCTTTTTGGCTGCTTCGAAAGCCTTTGCGAGCAATTCCACGAAGTATCCAACCCAGCCGGTAAGATCGGCCTTCTCTCTTCCCTCATAATAGTTGTGGTGGGGATGAGTGACTAGAGAGTTGTAATAGAGCTGAAGGTCGCTAGCGTGGTACTCCTCTAGAGAACAGATTCCGTTCAGTCCATAGCCTCCCCTTTGAAGAATGAAGGTGGACAAGAGCCTTGCGGTTCTTCCATTCCCGTCGTAAAAGGGATGAATAGTAACGAATTGGTAGTGAACGAGCGCGGCGATCAGCGGGACTGGGGTCTTATTCCGGGCCTCGTGCTCCCAGTTAACGAGTCCCCCCAACAGTTTCGGAACATCCTTTGCTTCCGGAGGAAGGTAGATGATCGCATTAGTCAGGGAG
>NZ_DJHG01000048.1:0-5744 GCF_002432955.1 Mesotoga sp. UBA5825
TTCCCGACGAAGTCGGCCTCGCCTCCTGCCGAGGGCAGCCTTGCGTCCACTGATGCTCCTCAGTGCATTGCGTCCGCAGATGTTCTTCACCGCCTTGCGTCTCGCTCTTATCGAAAGACGTCTCCTACTTTAGCATGAAAAAATGTGGGAGTTCTCAGAAGGATATTGGTTTTCTGACCTCTTTCCTCATACCTCTGACATCTAAGGTTTTTTGATCTCAAAGAAAAAGACCCGCCGTCTTGGCGGGCCGTTCAGACTATACTCAATCAATCATGACTGCCTTTATTACTTTGTCTCTTTCATTTTCCGCCTTGACCATCATCTCACCGATTTCTTCCAGCTTGAAGGTGTCGGTTATCAAAGGCTTCACATTTACAGCTCCGCTCTTTATCATATCGATGCATCTGGGGAAGTACAAAGCTGGAACTGCGTGGGAGGCTCTCAACTGAAGTTTGTTGAAATGGAACTTGTTTGCATCGAACTTTATGAAGCGGCCTTCGCCGTAATCGATTCCTATGAAGCCGACGACTCCTCCAAAATTCATGACATCGAGCACTTCGGGGATTACGTAAGGAGGTGCGGTGACAAGAGCTCTATCAACGCCGCCCTTGGGAAATTTGTAGGAGCCAATCGGGGTTTTGTCGACGAGTATGACATCCTCCACTCCGAAGCTCTTTGCAACATCTATCCTTATCTTAGATCTGGAATGATTGGCAACGAAGACCTTTCTTGCTCCCATTGCCTTGACTATCTGAACTGCCATGAGACCTATGGGGCCTAGACCAACGACCAGCACATCGTCGTTGAACTTTGGATCGACAGTGTATGTCAGATCGAGCGCTACTCCCATTGGCTCGACGAGAGAAGCTTCTTCGAACGGAACTCCTTCGAATGGCACCGCATTCTGTTTATCGATTATTACCTGCTCGGCAAAGCCCATGGTCAGATTTTCTCTCTCAGCTCTTATAAAGACGTTAGGTGCTCTGTCATGGCAGAGATCGACTCGCCCGTTTCTACAGTCCTCGCATGTCCCGCAAAAGGAGCCGCTCTCTACCAGTACGCTCTGGCCGACTTCCACATTTTCGACATTTGAACCGATCTGTTCCACAATGCCGACTATCTCGTGGCCGAAAGTCTGCCAGTCTTTGGCTTCCGTTCTAGCTGTGTGAAGATCTGTCCCGCAGATTCCTGAGGCCTTTATCTTAAGCAACACGTCATTCGGTTTCAGAGAGGGAAGATCTACGTCACGGATCTCGAATTTGAATGGTGATTTTACAAACGCTGCTTTCACATAGACACCCCCTAGAGCTCCAAATTGAAATTAGAGATTATCTCTTCTATCCTTTCGTATAATCCGTCATCCATATCCCATTCAACGGCGCCGAGGTTTTCTTCGAGCTGCTCGACTTTCTGGGCACCGGCTATAACCGATGTCACCGCTTCATTTCGGATAAGCCAATTGATGGCTATGTGACTCAGAGGCTTCCCTATCTCATTCGCCAGCCTGTTCAGTTCTACGACGACTTCGTAGTACTTGTTGAACTCCGGTGTATTCAGCTTCGGATTTGCTGCCCGTACATCGTGTTCGCTGAACTTCTTCTTGTCGCTTATTGCTCCAGCCAAGAGGCCCTGGAAGAGCGGACTGTATGGCAGAAAGGCCATTCCATTCTCCAGAACAAAGGGAAGTACTTCCTTTTCGACTCTGTAATCGAGCGGAATATTGTGGTAGCTCTTTGGATTCCTTTCGAGCATGTTGTAGAGACCCTGCATGCTGCATACCTCTCCAACCTTCATCGCCCTTTTTGCCTCGGGAATTGAAAAGTTTGACAGCCCTATGTATCTGATCTTCCCCTCTTTCTTCAGCTCGACCATAGTCTCCATTGTCTCTTCGATTTCGACCTCTGGATCGGGCCAGTGTAGCTGATAGAGATCTACATGATCCGTTCCGAGTCTTCGGAGACTATCTTCGATCTCTCTTCTTATGCTCTCCGGTTTGAGACAGTTTCTCGTTCTTCCCTGATCGTCCCAGAGAAGACCGCACTTGGTTGCAATAAAGATCTTATCCCTAGAGCCTTTCATTGCCTTTCCGAGGACCTCCTCTGCATGTCCGAGACCGTATACTGGCGCTACATCAAAGAAGTTTATTCCTCCGCTTATCGCCCTCTGGATCGTCTTGATCGAGTCTTCATCGGTCGTTCCATCCCAGAAAGAAGGACCGGAAATTCCCCAACAGCCGTAACCGAGTGCCGACAGTTTCTCTTCTATCTTTTCCACTTTTTTATACTTCAATTCCTTGACCTCCCTTATTCGAGATTTGCGTGGTTCTTGAACATCATTCCAGAATCTATGCTCGATCTCTCCATTAAGTTCATTACGATGAAATCCGTCAATATCAACAGCGATTGTTCGAATAGATTCCCCATCGGTTGAACCGAAGAGACACCAGCCCTGTCGGGCACTTTGGGTGTCTTCGTGGGGATTGTAATGACTATGTCGCTATGTCCCGCCACTGTAGATTCCTTGCTGGCAGTTATAGAAGCTATTGCGGCTCCTAATTTTCGAGCCTTTTTGCAGTTTAGAACCACTGAAGGAGTCTCCCCCGAAGCGGATCCGATGATTAAGAGGTCTCCCTCTCCCAAAGAAGGAGTAGTTACTTCCCCCACAACATGGACCTTCAATCCCAAATGCATTAGTCTCATCGCGAAGGCCTTGATTACCAGACCAGACCTGCCCATTGCAAAGAGAAAGACTCTTCTTGCCCTTAGAATACTTTCGGAGAGCTCTTCGATCGATGAATCCTTAACTCCCGAAAGGACGGATCTTATCTCGTCAATAACAATGTCAAGCGTGCTTTCGAATTTCATGAGCCCTTCTCCAGTCTCTTCTTTATCTCCGAAGCCGCTCTTGCAGGGTCCTCAGCTTCCCAGATCGATCGTCCCGCGATCACTACATCGGGCTTCAACGGGAAGACATGGGAGAGATTGTCGGAAGATATTCCGCCCGCAACGGCGATCTTTGTCTCCGGAAGGACTCTCCTTATAATTTCTATCTTTTTCGCATATTCGAGCAGATGCATGCTCTCCCCCACACCGCTCAGATCGGCAGAAGTGTGAACGCAGACATACTCAGGCGACAGTGGAGATACCTTCTCCGCAAATGATTCGAGATCGGAGATCTCGATCGTATCGAGCATCATTTCTCCGCCAAATTCGTCTGCCGCTCTTCTCACCTCTGAAATCGTCTTGAAAGAGGCAAATCCCAAAACCGTTACTATATCGGCCCCATTCTCAAAAGCCATGACCGCCTCGACATATCCTCCGTCAACGATCTTCATATCTGCAAGAATAGTATGATCGGGAAGTCTATCGCTAATCTCTCGAACCAGCGCCGTGCCGTGGGCAAGAATAGCAGGGGTCCCGACTTCTATGATATCTATGTAATCTGCAACTTCTTCGGCAGTGCGAATGAAATCGGACTTGACATGGGTATCGTTTGCGAGCTGTAGAAGTATCATCAATAGGTTACCCCGCCGACGAGAATGATGCTGGAATAAGGTATCTGCTCCCCGGTTCTGATTACTCCCTTTGATTTTGTATTTGTCAGTTCCTTGAATTCAACATGAGGAACGAATTCCACTTCTATACCTTCGGGTAGATGCTTCATAGTCTCTTCGAGACACTTGGGACTCACGGTTTTCATCTCTTCCGAAAAGATGACCTTCTCGATCTCCAGCTCTTCAAGAATGGGATCCAGCACATCGAATACCCCTGGCTTTCCGCCTACAATACTTACATCTATCCTGTATCTGTTTGAAGCAATAGGCAATCCGGAGTCAGATATTACCAGAAGGTCTGTGTGGCCCATCGAACCAATTAGATTGCATATCTCCTTATTCAGAATTCCACTTTTCTTCATGATCATCTCTCCCTTCAAATCTTAGTAGTCAAATGTATTCGAAACTTGTAGTGTGTAGCCTCATACCAGCATTGCACCAGTTCCATGTGTTCGCCATTGGCTGCACAACCGACTCTTTCGTAGTATAGTATCGGTGCCCCTTCTTCGATCTTCAGGAGTTTCGCAATTCTTCCTTCTGCGAGCCTCCCCTCGATTATCGCGTCTCCTTCAACAACGGCCGTTCCCCTTTCTCTCATAAGTTCATAAAGAGAACCCTCGAAGTTCTCTTCTCCAGTGAGGTTCGAGCGAGAAGTGAGAAAGGATATGAAAAGAGCTAGAGGAAAGTAAGCTTCATTTCCCCTCAGTCTTGTAACCTGAAGCAACTCTTCGTCTTCCAAGACATGGAGGATTTTTGCCATTTCCGGACCGGCCTTGACTTTTTTTACCTCAACAACCTTCGTTATCGGCACATGGTTCTCGAGCCTCATCTGTTCGGTAAAACTCCTGATGGTCGTAAGCTGCTCCTGAGAAGCGTTGTTCGTTACGATAGTCCCTCTTCCACGTGACCTGGAGATCTGCCCGCTGCTTTCCAGGGCTTGCAAGGCTCTCCTCACGGTCGCCCTGCTGACATCAAAGACTTTCATCATGGCTTCTTCCGTTGGAAGTTTCCTTCCAACGGCGCCTGGTTCCTTCATATAATCCGAAATTATTCTATAAATCTGGTAGTATAGTGGAACCGGACTTGCTCTATCAAGGGCTATTCTTCTATCTGCATTGAAAAGCATGATGAAATCACATCCTTCTTTACGGTACTCGAGAAACTAATAGGCTAATTCGAATACTGTCTCAGTTTGGCAAGGTCTTCATAGGTCTCTATGAGAGAACCGTAGGCCTTATCAAAAACTTCGAAAAGCCTTTCGTAGTACCTGTGATTCTCCGGGTTGTACTCGATGAACTGAACATCCCTCACAAAAGTAGACGCTTCCTTGAACGTCATCTCTCCGGCTCCAACAGCCCCAATAATGGCCGCTCCCATTGACGTTGCCTCTTCAAGATACTCAGGTACCGTAACCGTCTTACCGAAGATATCGGCCACAATCTGTTTCCAGTTCCTTCCTTTTGCTCCTCCGCCGATAAGACGAATCTTGTCGAATTTCCCCTTAGTCTCGAGAATATCGAGGACTATTTTCAGGTTGAAGGCAACTCCTTCAAGTACCGCTCTCAACATGTCGGCCTTTCTATGTGTCGAGGACAGTCCTATAAAGGCGCCTCTAGCATTTATGTTCCACCTCGGGCTTCTCTCCCCAAGCAAATAAGGCAGGAAGACTAGGTTTCCCGCTCCGGGTCTGGTCTGGTCAACAAGATCGTCCATAATAGTGAAGGCGCTCAGCCCAAGTGCCTTTGCCTTCTCTTCTTCGTGCTGACAGAGAGCGTCCTTAGCCCAGTGATACGAAGCTCCCCCGGCCTGCATTGTTCCAGTCGGGCAATAGAAACCCTCAATGGGATATGCGAAGTTAAATGTCCTCGACTTCTCGTCGAAGAGAGGTTCCGTGGAGCATGTGCTGACCCAGCTCGACGAACCGAGATAGAGATAAGCCTCGTCTGGACTGACAACCCCTGCTCCCAGGCAGGCGCAGGCGCCGTCTCCGCCGCCGCGGACTATTAGAGTCTTCTTCGACAGTCCAAGTTCCTCAGCCACTTTCGGAAGAATCTTTGAGACGACATTCGTTGAGGAGGTCACGGCAGGAAGTTTCTCCATATCAAGTCCGAGAACCTCAACGAGTTTTTCCGACCACTTCAGGTTCTCGATATCGAATAGAAGCGTCATTGACGCATCTGAATGGTCAGTC
>NZ_DJHG01000049.1:0-19650 GCF_002432955.1 Mesotoga sp. UBA5825
CGATGAGGCAGAAGATCCGGAGCCATTTCTATTTTGCCAGAAACATATTGCGAAACCCATAACATCATGTAACCCGTTTTCATCGCAAAAAACGATCGAGCGAAGACGTATTTCTGAGTGTGGTTTACGAATCCTCATTCATATACAGGGAGCCTTCATTTTCCGTTTATCCGTCATCATTAAAGAGTTCTATCTGCCTCTCAAGATGAGAGCAGATTGCTTCTATGTCTTCTAGATCTACTCTGTTCTCATCTTCTCTTTCCGGGTGAAAGGCAAAACGAGGATCCATATGAACAATCACCCTGTCACGACGATTCTTCAGTCTCGCTATTCTGTTTGCCAGAAGAGCCTCTTCTCTTTCGAAGTCGTCCAGAACACGATAGAGCTCTCTTCTAAACTGCCTGGGGCAACCCTGTCGAATGTATTCGCGGAAACTCTTCATTGTGAATCCGCTGTTTCTGATAAGTTTCGATGCTCTAATAATTGCGCTGTCGAAGAGTGAGCTCCTTATTATGGAATCGGCAGCTGACCTGAAATACTCTATCTCGTTTCTGAGAAGGTCAGTTTCACGCCTGAGGACTCCAAGTCGTATGGTATAGCCTTCCCGCTTTTCGAGTTTTATCATATGAAAGATATCCATACTCAATTATAGCCTTTGAAAAGGGTGGCAGAAGTTTCATGAGAAGAGCGGGCAGAGCCCGCTCTCAAACGAGCATTCAAAAGAGTATCACGGAGCCCATTTAGTGAAGATCATTGGTTGTTGAATGGAGCCTGCGACTGAGCGCTCTGTCAAAGTCAAAGAGGTAGTAGAAGGAGATGCTCCCTTTATAGATTTATAGCATTTGTAGAATAGAGCCGGAAGTTGGTCAATCGATTTGGAAGTGGCATAAGTAGTTACTTCTGGCCAGTGAGCATCACTTGTGTAGTACGACAATTTCTGCAGGAAGTCTCCAGACCACTCAACATACATATCGTCAGGGTTGTGATCCGATGAGCCGCCTGCACTGTCCCAATCGGGATATGCACTCTTGGCAGCGGTAGTTGTAGTGATAATAATCTCGATGTTCGCTGGAATGACTCCGCCGGATTTCAGACCATCAAGCCAGCTTCCTGCATGGCATGATTCGATTATTATGCAGAACTTTACATTTGGATGTTCAAGGATGTAGCTTCTCAACTGACTCGCGTAGAAAGTTGTTCCTCCAAGATTCATCAAGTTAGTGTTTCCATGTGCAATGAAGTAGAGGGTAATGTAATCCACTTTTTCAGTAGTCAAGAGATCGTTCATTGCAGCTTGAACGGCAGTCCAGTTTGGAGCGGCCGCTCCCGCGACATATTTCACGTCACGTACTCTGTCAGAACCCATAATTGCCTTGAATACGTCAGACATAAGGTTTCGAACGTCACGAGCCTCTGCATAAAGATTCTATGATGGTGTAATCCCACTGGTAATTACAGTGCCTTTTACTCTGAGAACCCTCTCCAACAGAAGTTCCCCGACATGAAATGAATGAAACCCATTCCCAGAGAGGAAAAAGAGACAATAACGTAGTGAAAGTGTAGACAGCGAATAGTCAATTTCTAATTGATTTTGCTATCTTCTTTGTGCTTTCACTCTGTTCTGTTATGAAGAGTAAACCTAAATAGGGTGTCTCACTAATCAAATAGCTTGAATGATATCCATAATCTTTCTCAAATAACGATGGTGAAGATGATAGTAAATGACCACGAGATTGTAAGTGAGAATCTTAAGGCCGATAACTGTGTCAAAGTCTCTATTTCTTATGTACTATATGAATTCTGAATCAACGATACCTTAGAGTTGAATTGGTTCTCTCTATCTCTTCCCTTAGCTGCTACCTCATTGAGTGAAGCTTTTTCAGTCCAGTTGCCAGTCAACGGAGCTGTTTCTGCTTTTCTGTATCTAGACCTCTTCTTCTGTTTATGTCAATAACCGTTATCAAACCGGTCTTCTCGAATATATAGCCATAGAACTGATTGGAATCATATGCGCTATCAGAAAGAATGTACTTAGGTTTACATGTGTCTGCCATCTTCGGTGCCACCTTCGAATCGTGTGTCGATCCTCCAGATATGATCCAGTCGATTATTAACTTGTTGACCAGATTAAGAGATATATGCACCTTTCTTCCATAACGTAAGTCTTTGTTCGTCTTCGCCCAAGTGGCCCCCTGGTCTTTATACTTCTCTCTCTTCCTTCTTCTCTGTGCTGTAGAGCCTTTACATGACCGCTCACGAACGAATCTACCGCAACTTCTTTCCTTTCGAGCCCTTCCAGATCTGTGAAGAGTTTAGTTATCTTCTGGACTATTTCATGAAGAGGTATCCGTTTGGCTCTTCGACACAAGGTCTGGAATGATGGTATCGTCTTCAGCCCTAGGTACTCGATATACTCGCCATTCCCTTCAAGAAACCTCTTTGCTCTTCGATACGATTTCTTTGCAAGTGTCAGCAGTACCAGCAACTTCAATATCGTTGTTTTATCGTACTCTTTGTTTCTTCCCCTTACTTTCTTTACAGTTCCCTTAACCATGAACTTGTACAGGTTATCCAGTACCTTAAATGCTTCCCTTTTTCTCCATCCCTTGTGATAACATCCGTTTAGGCCTCTTTTCCGGTTCTTAGTCAGTTCAATGGTACCACTATTGAATCTTTTGGAGACCCTCTTTTCGAGACACACTAAGGGTATACAGAAATACCGTATCCATAAGCGCTATAAGAAGCGGGACGAATCAGGCTCTCAAAAGAACCCTTGGAGTAATAGCAATTCGATTTATATTTGATTCTAACACTTGAAGGTTATTTCGAGATCAAATCAGCATCAGTCAAAATGACGAACGGCCTGAAACTTAATCTCGAAGAGAGTTGAACAGAGAAGAAACTTCTAGGATTGTTCGAATTTCAGAAGCAATCAGGTCTTTCAAAGAGACTACCGATAACTCTCGAACCCTCGTTCAAAAAGGAGACTTTCAACATCCTCACTTCTTGGAATTGACCTCTGGGCTCCCCTTTTGGTAACAGATAAAGCCGCGGCTGCACAGGCGTACTTGAGAGAAAAGTGAAGATCCAGTCCTCTGTCAAGCGAGCAGGCGAAGGCGCCATTGAAGACATCGCCAGCTGCGGTTGAATCAACAGCTTTTACTCTGAAAGTCGGAACAACTAGACTTCTAGACCTTCCTGTGAAGAGAACTCCTTTTTCCCCTCTCTTTAGCAGAACATTCTCACATCCCATTTCAAGAAGCTTCACGGCGGCTTCTTCAATACAGAGCGACGGTCCCGTAAGCTCAGCCATCTCCGTTTCGTTCGGGGTAATAATATCTACGTATTGTAGAATCGATTTATCTATATTACTTGACGGCGCAGGATCGAAGATAACGGTCTTTCCGGCTTTGTAGAAGAGCTTTGCTGCGTATAGAGACGATTTGAAGGGGATTTCATTTTGTAGCAGAAGAATGTCAGCCTTTAGCAAACTCTCTCTTGAATCGTCGATAATCTCTGGAGACAGTCGAGAGTTTGCACCCGGGTATACTATTATCCTGTTTTCTCCTGATCTTGCAACCTCTATCAATGCAACTCCGTTTGGAGAATCTACAAGTCTTATTCCGTGTCCAAGATCAATAGCTTCAAGCTCTCTCTTCATCATCTGGGCATTTCCATCGTTTCCCAGGCAAGTCAGGAAGAATACGTCCCCACCAAGCGATTTGGCCGTTACTGCCTGATTTGCGCCCTTGCCTCCTGGATAGTAGGAAAGTTCCAAACCTTTCTGAGTCTGGCCGGGCATAGTGAATTTGTCTACGTTTATTACCATGTCGACGTTACTGCTTCCAATAACTGCTATCATAAAGGCCTCCATAAAAAAGCCGGAGGGAGATCACGCCCCCCGGCCTTTTAATCCAAATTACTTCAGCGTTACCAACTGGAGATCTACGGGGATATAAATCGTACCGATAGTCAGATACTCGAACGCTTTGACAACGGCAAGTTGGCCCATAACAAATGGTTGCTGAGCAACAGTAGCAGCCATTTCGCCTGCATTTACGGCCGCAACGGCATCATCAATGGCATCGAAACCTACGACTTTGATCTTGTCTAGAAGACCGGCGGCTTTTATGGCTTCGATTGCTCCAAGAGCCATCTCGTCATTGTGAGCAAACACAGCGTCTATATTTGGATTCGCCTGAAGGATGTTCTCTATTACTACAAGTCCTTCGGCTCTGTTGAAGTTTGCAACCTGTTTTGCAACTATCTTGATGCCCGGGTATTTTGAAATAGCTGCACCAAAGCCCTGACCACGGTCTCGCGCAGCCGATGTTCCAACGATTCCTTCAAGTTCAACTACGTTCCCCTTTCCATTGAGTAGCATTGCAACGTACTCACCGGCCATCATGCCGCCCGCAACATTATCCGAAGCAATATGCGCAACTACTTTTCCGCCATTAGCTCCTCTGTCAACCGTTATTACAGGAATCCCAGCCTTGTTAGCTTCCTCTACTGCAGTGACGATAGCATCGCTGTCAGTAGGGTTAATGATTATTAGATTCAGTTTCTGTTGCACAAAGTCTTCGATATCGCTTAGCTGCTTTGCAGGGTTATCGCGACCATCGGCTACGATAACTTCTATTCCTAGACCGGCCGCTGCTTCAAGAGCTCCGTCTCTAAGTGTTACAAAGAACGGATTGTTGAGAGTGGATAGAGAGAGTCCAATTCTGTACGTTGCTCCAAAGAGAAATGCTGACGCTACTACCAGAACAAAGGTAATTACAAGTAGTTTCTTCATTTCAGTACCTCCTTATCAAAAATAGGCCTTGAAGGCCTTTAGTAAGATCGCTCAATCGTTGTTACTTTCGGCCATAACTGCCAGGAGTATTACGGCTCCCTTTACTGCCTGCTGGTAGAATGGTGAGATATTTACTAGATTCATACCGTTGTTTATTATTCCAAGAACCATGATGCCAAAAACCGTTCCGACTATCGACCCCTTTCCACCGGAGAGACTCGTTCCTCCCAGAACGACTGCGGCAATGGCGTCCAACTCATAACCCTCTCCAAATATGGGCTGGGCGCTATTCAGTCTTGCTGTCAAAATAAGCGCACTCAGTGCAGAAAGAAGCCCACTTATAATGTAAATAACAATCTTATATCTATCCACTTTCACACCACTTAACTTTGTCGCCTGCTCATTTCCACCTATTGAGTAAGTGTATAGACCCAGCTTCGTATTGAAGAGAAGGTACCAGGCAAGAGCAAATACTCCAAGCATTATTAACACAGGCACAGGAATTCCGAAGATCTCTCCGCGCCCGATTTCCCTGAAACCTGCCGGAAAACCTGTTACAGGCCTTCCCTGAGTGAAAGCCTGAGTGAGACTTCTGGCAATTGCCATAGTGGCAAGAGTTACTATGAAGGGCTGAAGTTTCATTTTGGCAATGATTACACCATTGAATGCACCCATAAGAGCACCTATTCCGAGCGCAGCCAGAATTCCAAGCAGAGGAGAAGTGTTCTTAATAACACTTGCCCCGACTACTGCTGAGAAAGCGAATATCGAACCTACTGAAAGGTCTATCCCTCCAGAGATTATTACAAAGGTCATCCCAAATGCAATTATTCCGTTTATAGAGACCTGTCTGAGAACGTTCATGAAATTCGAAACGGTAAAGAATCTATCGCTTAGAAAGCTGAACACAAGAACAATTCCAACAAAACCGACAACGATCGGAAACCTTCTCAAAAGGCTGAGGGTTTTCTTCATCTTTGCCCTCCCATTGCCGCAGAAATGATGTTCTGCTGATTAATATCCTTCCTTTCGAATATGGCTGCCTGTCGACCCCGGTGCATTACGAGCACTCTGTCGCTCATACTGGTTACTTCTGGCAGCTCAGAAGATATCATGATGATTCCCTTACCCTGATTCGCCAGTTCATTCATCAAGCGGTAAACCTCAACCTTTGCTCCAACGTCGATTCCCCTGGTTGGTTCAACGAAGATTACGAGTTCAGGAGATTTAATGAGTCCCTTTGCCAGAACTACCTTCTGTTGATTCCCTCCAGAAAGGTTATTAATCCTCTGATCTGGAGAAGGTGTCTTTATAGTCAGTCTCTTTATCATCGCTTCAGCAAGTCTCTTACTCGCTCTCCAGCTAATGCTACCTAGCTTACTTACAAGTTCCGTATTTGGCAGCACAACGTTTTTTGTTATACTCAAAGGCATTACTAATCCCTGTGTCTTGCGATCTTCGGGTATGAGAATAACTCCTCTTGCCAGTGCTCTGTCCGGCCTTATGGGAATAGGATATGGTCTTTTGGATAACTCGGCCCTGTTTGCACTAGCCTTTATGCCACCGTATATGGCAAGGGCAACTGCTCCCTTACCTGAACCCACAAGCCCCGCTATTCCGAAGATTTCGCCTCTTTTCACTTCGAAAGAGACATTTTCGAAATGTCCAGATACCGAAAGCCCATCAACCATGAAAACGGGTTCTTCGGTCACAAGATTCTCTTTTGGGAACATATCGTCGATTCTTCTTCCTACCATATCCTTTATCAAACGATCGCCAGTATAGCTTTCCGTAGGACCGGAAGATATGAACGATCCATCTCTCAATATCGTAACCCTGTCGGCTATTTCGAAAACCTCTTCAAGTCTGTGAGAAATAAAGACTATCGAAACGCCCTTCTCTCTGAGCTCTCTCATAAGTCTGAAAAGTATCGCCGTTTCATGCTCTGTTATTGTTGCAGTAGGTTCATCCATAACGATTATCTTTGCATCGGAAGCCAAGGCTCTGGCGATCTCGACAAGCTGTTTTTCGGAAACATTGAGTTTCTTAACTGTCGTGCCCGCAGGCACTGGAAAGTTGAGTGATCTCAGAAGATCCTCCGCCCTTCTTCTGAGTTTCCTGCGATTAAGATTCCACCAGGAGCTACTCTCTCTTCCCAGATATATGTTCTCTGCAACAGTTAGATCCTCGCTGAGATTCAACTCCTGATAGATTACTGCTATTCCATGCGCTATGGCATCTGAAGGACTCTCAAAGCGAACTTCATTGCCCTCGAGAATTATCTTCCCTTCATTCTGTCTGTAAACACCACTCAGAATCTTCATGAGAGTTGATTTGCCGGCACCGTTTTCGCCTATCAGAGCAAGAATCTCGCCTCTCTTCAGATCGAAACTGACGCTATCCAGCGCCTTTACACCGGGAAAGCTCTTGGAGATACCCTCCATCTTGAGAATGAACTCATCCATTGCTACTCTCCCTGATTTGAAGCGAGGTCTTCAGAAGGACCTTGCTGCTAGTCTTTTGACCACTGATCTTTCTCAGAAGCATCTCACCGGCCGCCTTACCCATAGCGTATCCATCCTGCCGAACGGTTGTCAACCTTGGGTTGGTCATCCTTGAGAAGAGTATGTCATCAAATCCAGTAACCGAAACGGTTTTAGGCACATCATATTTCATTTCAGCCAACTCCATCATCGCTCCGAATGCTATCATATCGTTGCCGCATACTATGGCATTGGGTATTCTCTTGAGTCTTCTCAACATCTCTCTACCACTCTCAAAGGTATAGTCTCCAAAATGTATCTCGCAATCACTATTTTCTTCTGAGATAGCATCTTCAAATGCCCTCAACCTCTCTCTGGAGGAGAAGGTATTTACGGGACCACTTAAAAAAGCGAAGCTTTTGTTACCAGCTCTGATAAGATAATCCATCATCTTTCTCATTCCGTCGTAATTGTCTGAAAAGACATAAGAGACCCCTTCCCAATCTTGATAGTTATCGATAATCACGATCGGTAGGTGAGATGAAATGGTCTTAATAGACTCGGGAAGCTCTCCGAGGAGTATTGCGCCAATTCCCTCGATATTCCTTGAATACAGTGCCTTTAGAAGTTCTTCCTCCTTTAGAGGATCACCTGATGAACTGACAAGAAAAATGAAATACCCCTTCACGCGCAGATAATCTTCGGCTCCCTTTACTATTTGGGAGAAGAAGGGATTCACAATATCGGGGATAAGGAAGCCTATCATGCCGCTACTACCGATCCTGAGACTTCTGGCAAGTCTGTTGGGGACATAACCAAGCTCCTGAGAGGCCCTATTGACTTTCTCTTCAAGCTCAGGGCTTACATAAAGACTTTTGTTGAGAACTCTGGAGACTGTGGCCGTCGAAACTCCCGCCTTCTCCGCTACTTCACGTATGCTTATCTTACTCTTCATTTATACCTTAAATCCTCCTGTAAACGTTTGCGTAAACGATTACACAGTAATATAAACATACTCGTATTGTAATAGCCAAGTCTATTCACACATTATCATGAACGTTCAGCTGAGACATGAGGTGATTATTGATTAGTTACTCTTCTATGCTTCTTCATTCTAGTTCATGTATCGTCGTGAGATAAAAACAAAAGTCGTTATAATAAGTCGCAGCAAACACGAGGAAAATGAAATTGGTTGCTTCGAAATAAAAAGAGGGTGTTTCCACCCTCTTGCGATTTGTCATTTTAATCAGTAATACTCAATCTCTCTTGTCTCTTCCTGCTCTATCATCGCCATCTCTTTCCAACCATCTGTCTCAAGGTCGGCAATGTTCATGACATAGTAGGCTACCATAGAGATGTAGTTGCCCATTGAGTCATATTCATACTCGTACACGACCGCTTCCTTCTCATCTCCCCAGTAGCTATCGGAGATCTTAATCGATACGTCGCCCATTTCGTTGTATTCAAGAGTAGACACGATTGGTTCTACGTCTTCTCCGGGCATCGCAAACATGTACATGAACTCCGATTCTCTTATCCTCTGATTCTTCTCATTGTATTCGTAGAAGGTTCTGCTTAGATCCATTCCCATCATGCCAAATCCCTCTTCGACAAGATTGCCTCTCTCATCGTAAGCCATCGATATCGTCATTTCGATTTCCTCGCCCTCGCTGATTCCAGATATCTTCTGAGCGATTAACCTGCCAAACTCGTCGTATTCCATTATGAGGGTGGATTCTCCCTCTCCATCTTCTACAATGATTGACACTATTCTTCCATTCTCGATGGTTATTTGCTCAACTGATTCTTCAACTCCATTTTCTCTTCCGGTAATAGAAGCTAGCATTCCGCTTGCGTCATAGTTGAACAGAATCGCACTGATTTCGTTCCCTTCTTTGTCAGAAGAAATCTGTGATAGAAGTCTGCCCGATCTATCGAAAGTGAGTATCTCGTAAGACGGAAACGCAAAATCCTCTTCCATGTAGAACTCGTCTTCTGGATAAACTATCTTAACTGTCTTGACCGGTCCTCGCAGATTGAAGTCGCTCGCACTCATTGGGATCATGAATTCCGATTGTGCAAAGGCAACTAGAGCGAACGCGACGAGCAAAGAAACCAATAACACTTTCTTCATTACTACACCTCCATTTGCTAAGTTACTATAATCATACAGGAGAGAGTAAGAAAAAGGAGCATCTATCTTATCTATAGGCGGGCGAAAATGCAGAATCTACTAATCGATAGACCATCTGAAGAAGAGAAATTCGAGATCATGAAGAAAATGCATTACTCATTTCCCGAGCCTAGTAGCGGGAGGTATTCACTTCCGGATCTAAGACCGATGGATGAAGTATACTCCGACTTTCTCAAGAGAGGAGACTCTTTGATAGTTCTCAGGAGCGGCGAAGAAATCGTAGGACATGTACATTTTGGTCCCCAGATCGATGAAAGACTCCGTTCGGAAGATCCTATCACATCTATGACCTGTTTGTGAGCGACAGATATAGGAGAAGTGGAGCAGGGAAGCTTCTGCTTAGTGCTTCTTTAGAAGAACTCAAGAGATCCTCTTACTTGACAGTCACAGCAAATACATACAGGCTTGGAGCAGGATGGCGCCTTCTCAAGAGCGACGGGTTTGAAGAGAAGAAGATTTGCTTTAGTGTGGGATGATTTTCTTGTCGGTGGAATAGTATTTGCCTCGTTTAAAGAGAAGAAGATTTGCTTTAGTGTCGGCAGAACACACCATGTTGCCGATAGAAGGCTAGAGGTAATGCGCGGTATACGCGAAGATTTGAGAAGTGTTTTTTTCGAGATTTCTTCTTCTCCTGAAGTGTTGAGAAGCCAGTTGTCCATGACTCCAAGCGAGCTGTTCTTCACGTTGAATGAGACTCTGGATTCAGGGGGCAGAATTCTCATCTGCAGGCGAGATGAGAAAGCTGTCGGGATACTTATCTACTCTGTCTTCGAGGATTTGATGACATATAATCTACTTGGATATATAGAACTCGTATTTGTCATGCCACATTTTCGAGGAAAGGGTGTTGCGAAGAAACTGCTTTCATTTGCCACGAATGATCTGTCGGGAGAAGGTGTTGATGAAACGTTTTTTGAATGTGTCTTTGACAGCGATTATCACAATTGGTCTAAGGCTGTCGGGATGAGTGAATTCTCAATTCTTCTGGAGAAGAGCCTACAGCAATGAGAAGAGATCCCGAACTTTGATCGTTTCGAGAGAAGATTTCCAAGATCAACCGTAATAAGCTCTCTGAACCATAAGACTGGATTTGAGTAGTCATTGAAGTGCTATAATTGGTAAGCAAATCAAACTAAAGGAGAGTTTCCGTTGTTCAACAAACGTCTTCCACTTTTGCTAACATCCCTCATTGTGTTCTTCGTGATGTTCGGCTTCGGCTTACTACTTCAGTTGAAGTTGAGGGAGCTGGGAGCGTCTCTTCTTATGGTCGGACTTCTAACAACAGTTAGGGGAGCGGTTGAGACTCTTGGTTCGCCAGCGTGGGGAGCGATATCGGACAGCCTGAAGAGGCGAAAACCGTTAATGATAGTGCTTGTTCTGACTTCTGCTCTTCTCTACTTTGCCTATTCCGTTATCGAGATACCGTTAGTTTTCATATTGTTCTCTGCTTTGATAGCATTCTTCACAGCTGGATTTGAGCCCATAGCAATGGCGCTCAGCACTGAGCATTCCAGAGACTCTGTCAGAAATACTTCAAGGGAGCTATCGATACTGAACACCGCCAATTCAATGGGGATGTTATCAGGCAGGCTACTGCTTTCTATGCTTCTAGTATTTTTTACTGTAACCCAGACGATCAACTGGTACGCGACAATAGCTTTTTTAGCAGTGATTCCGGCTCTTTTCTTGAGGGATCAAGAACACACCGTGGCCCGCAGAAAGGGTTTTCTGAACAGACTGTTCCCTCTTAAGCAGGATTCTTCGCCGCTCTGGGAGAATGGATTGTGGGCGGTCTATGTCGGAACATTCTTAAGGCAGTTAGGTACTGCAGGAGCGACTTCTATCATTGCGATATTCATGACGGAAAGGATAGGTCTGTCGGCTTCGGCAACGGCGATAATCACATCGATAAATCCTTTCATGCAAATATTCTCCCATATCTTCTTCGGTAGAGTAATGTACAGAATAGGACCCAGGAAAAGCACATTGATCGGTATCGGCCTTACAATATTCACGATGCTTTTCTTTGCGATGGCGCAGAGCTGGGTCTTGATAGCACTCGGTTACTTTTCGCTTGGAATTGCCTTTGGTGCTTTCATTAACGGTGCTGGTACTATGATATCTTTGAGCTCACCACCCGAGCGAAGGGCCGAGTTTCTTGGACTGCTTAGGTCAGCGAGAGCGATTGGTTTCATGGTGGGGCCTTTACTGGCCGGAACGGTTGCAGAATACTCTTATTTCGTCATGTTCATCATGATGGCTTCACTCATTGCAGCTGGAGGACTAATCGTGATTGTTTTTACGAAGGATCGATTGATAACGAGCTGAGTCAAACCGGCGTATGATAATGCAGTAGAATCTCAGGAGCAAAGTAATAGGAGATTATTCAAAGCAATTGGCAACGTGGGCAAGAAGAATGATCGAAGCGGAGGTGAACAAGTTTGTTGACATACATCGTCAAAATCCTTGTGTCATCGATAATAATCGCTCTTGTTTCTGAAGTTAGCAAGAAGTCCGGATACATTGGAGGACTTATAGCTTCTTTACCCCTTACTTCAATGCTGGCGCTATTCTGGCTCTACAACGATACAAAAAATCCAAGTAAAGTTGCAGAACTTTCCATCGGTATTCTCTTATTTGTTCTTCCTTCTCTGATTTTCTTTGTTGCTATGCCGTTGTTTCTTAGAAGAGGCATCAATTTCTACGTAGCGCTTGCTTTATCCAGTGGAATCATGATGGCGGGCTATGCCTTCTTTTTGCTTATCCTTTCAAGGTTTGGAGTGAGATTATAGCAGTTTTGACTTGAACGAATTTTTCGACCACTGTTTGTGAAGCGTTTCACAAGAAAATCCTTGTATTGCTCAGGTAGATTCCCAGGACTGTGAAAACTTCTCCTGTAACTGCTCGCGCCCAGTACTCGAATCAGGTGATTCGGCTGAACATCTTCGCAACCATTTTGGTGCTTATGGCAATTCCAACTGAGACTACCACAACAGGTAAGCCTGTGCCGATACCATAGATTGCAGGGATTAGTAGTCTGGACTGTTCATTGGCGGCCAGTGGAATTACACTTCCAAAGAACAATGCAGCCGATACAGGGCAGAAGGTAAGGGCGAACAGAGAGCCGAGGATCAGGGCACCGAGCAGGCCTTTGCTCTTGATCTTTTCTTGTGATTTTGTATCCAGATTTCTTCCCCTGTTTCTGAAACTCAGCAGTTCAAGTAGAAACATACCAAGGATGATCATTATCGGACCGACTAACTTTCCCATGTATTTCTGGAGGAATCTAGACAGACCGGGAGCCGCCGTCAAGCTTGAAACAAGCACAGCACCTATAACAACCTGACATCCCGCTTGTTTTGTAACTAGGTTTCTTCGAAGGCAACAGAGCATCTTCGTTACAGTATCTTGTGGGCTTGCATTTCGTGCATTTATTAGGGATAAGTGTATACCTATTGAGAGGAGAGAATGCATGGCTCATCGTATTCATGTAAGAAATAAGGATACAGGGGTTACCTACGTTTATGAGGGAATATCTTACTGGGATAAAGAGAAGAAGCAGCCACGGAATAAGAGAGTGTGTATAGGCAGTACACGGAGCCAGTCAAGCAATACCATCCCTGCAACATACTCATTGGCAAGTCTTTCAGGAATAAAGGGAGAGAAGAGAATCTTTATCGCCTAGTTGACTATCAATGTAACCAGAAGAGGCTTAGAGTTCTTCTGCACATAGACTATTTCTTTGAACTCGATTTTTAGCATTATTGGGTAATCATGAAGAGCAGGACTACTGCCACAGGAATTGACACATTTGCGGTTTGCCAGTTCCCAAGGGAATTTGATAGACCGGGAAGAATGTTACCCAGTATGGCCCCTAGAAACATAGCTACCCCACCCACACTGTAAGGTACTTGCTGAAAAGGTCAAGTTTCTGTTCCAATATACTGCCTCCAATATTCTCACATTCGAATATATGAATATGATACTCGCCGATTGTTTTCCGAGCTTTTTCGGAACGTTAAGTTTCATTGTTGCACAACAATGCAATATCGGTTATTCTATGAGTGTATCTTGACAGGAGGTGTCTCGATGAACAAGAAGACAGTAATGCTTTTCAAGGCACTAGGTTGCAGGTGGCGTTTGAAAATACTGGAGCGTCTTTCAGAAGGTACTCTGTGCGTCTGCGAGTTCGACGACTTGTTCCCCATAGACAAAACAACTCTCTCGAGACATGTCAAGGCCTTAGTCGATGCGAAGCTTATTGTTGAGAAAAGGAATGGTACGAGAAAGGAGCTCAGCATAGCAGACAGTAGGGTCCTGGAGATTATTAAGCTTGCTCACTCTATTACTGATGAGTCTTCGGAAGAAACGGAGTAGCGACCCATGTACAGCGTTATCATATATGCAGTTACTGGATTGCTTCTTTTGGTTTCTCTCATTAAGAGCCGCAAGAAGACATTGTTGGCTCTCAAGAAGGCTTGGACATCATTTGAGCGAATCCTTCCTGAACTTATAGCAATTATGCTTTTTGTTGGGCTACTCATTGCGCTTTTGAATCCCGAGACAATCTCGCAGCTGCTGGGAGAAAGTTCGGGAGTTTGGGGGTTGATGATAGCTTCAATAGTGGGGTCTATCACGCTGATTCCCGGTTTTGTCGCTTTTCCTACGGCGGCCATCTTGGTAGATAACGGTGCCGGGATAACTCAGATAGCTCTTTTCATCTCCACTCTCATGATGGTTGGAGTTGCAACTTTTCCAGTGGAGAAGAAGTATTTCGGGAGCAGACTGACGATTATTAGAAATGTGATGGCATTTGGATTCTCGTTTATAGTGGCAGGTCTTATGGGAATGATTTTGGGATGAAGGCGAAAAGGTATGTCTTTCCACTAGTAATGGCAGCTGTCGTTTCTGTTGTATTTGCCGCCGACAATCAGCTCGGGCGAAGCGCTTTGAGCATTACTGGATCGAGTTTTCTGGAGATGCTGTCTGTTATTCCTCCGATATTTATCCTATTGGGCCTTCTCGATGTATGGATTCCGAGAGAAAGGATTATCTGACATCTGGGAGAAGAATCAGGTATTAAGGGAATAGTACTTTCCTTTCTTCTTGGAGCGGCTGCGGCGGGGCCTTTATATGGAGCCTTTCCAATAGCAGCGGTCTTCATGAAGAAAGGAGTGAAGTTTTCGAATGTGCTGATCTTCATCGGAGCATGGTCAACAACTAAGATTCCGATGTTTATGTTCGAGATGGGATCAATGGGAGCAGGGTTCGCTCTGCTCAGACTGGTGATAAACATTCCGGGAATACTTCTTATGGCGGTAATACTCGAAATAATAACCGGAAAGGAAAGTATTGAAGCGATATATGCACAGTGTACCGGCCTTAGTGAATAGGAGGCATTTTTGAGATGGAGAAAGATTTGAAGAAAGAGGTTACGAAGTTCGGATTGCTGGCAACTGGTTTTCTGGTTTTCTATTTTCTGCCTTTTGGAAGCCAATATGTGCAGGATGCGATAATCAGCGGATTTACAATGCTTGGTTCATATGCAAGAGAACACGTACTTCTCTGTCTTGTACCTGCCTTTTTCATAGCGGGAACTATCACTGTATTTATACGGAAAGACGCAATATTAAAACTACTGGGTCCCGACGCCCGAAAGATCATTTCATACCCAATCGCCGCCGTTTCTGGTGGAATTCTGGCAGTTTGCTCGTGTACGATTCTTCCTCTTTTCGGTGGTATCTACAAACGGGGCGCTGGTCTAGGACCGGCAGTTGCCTTTCTCTTCAGCGGTCCGGCGATAAACGTTGCTGCGATCTTTCTTACTGGAAGCGCGATCGGCTGGGAGATAGCACTTGTGAGAATCGTTGGGGCCTCGACTTCAGCGATTGTCATTGGATTAACTATGCAGAGCATCTTCAGAGAGAAGGGATCGGGAGGTTTTGCGACTCAGGAATCGGATGATCAGATTTCCTGGCCCGAAGCGATTGCTTTTCTGGGTCTGCAAATGACTTTCCTAATTGTTGGCGGGCTGGCTATCAATCCGATTGTTAAGGCATCAATACTGATTATCTCCGCTATTGCAGTTTTTGTGATGGCTATACGTTTCAAGGGAGAACTGAGAAATCAGTGGATAGGTGAAACATGGGACTTTGCAAAGAAGATTCTTCCTTACCTCTTCTTTGGGGTTTTTGCGGCAGGAATCATTTCCAGTGCGCTTCCGCAAAGCTTCGTAGAATCGCTTCTCGGAGGTAACAGACTCGGCTCAACTCTCTTCGCATCTGTCTTTGGAGCATTCATGTATTTTGCGACTCTGACTGAAGTGCCTATCGTCCAGTCGCTCATGTCTCTAGGAATGGGTAAGGGTCCTGCACTGGCGCTTTTCATGGCTGGCAACTCACTTAGTTTGCCCAGCATGATTGTTATCACCCGCCTTCTTGGAAAGAAGAGAGCTTTCACTTACTTTGGATTAGTAGTTGTCTTCTCTACGTTTTGGGGATTCATATATGGAAATCTATTTTAGGATTAAGGAGGTCGTATAGTGAAGATCGAAATCTTTGGTTCAGGCTGTCCGAGATGCAAGCAAACTGAGAAGATCATGAAAAAGGCTGTCGAAGAGCTAGGTTCAGATGCAGAAGTTGATAAGGTAACGGACATGATGGCAATAATGGAGAAGGGAATTGTTTCGACACCGGCCGTAGCAATTGACGGAAAAATCGTTTTGTCAGGCAAGATCCCCTCTATTGATGAAGCCAAGAGACTAATTAAGGGTTGAATAAGAGGGCTCTCAGATGTTAGATTTGTGGAGGGTTGAATCCCTCCATTTTTCATGGGTTTGGGAGGTTTGATATGAAGGTTGTGGCTTTCAACGGAAGTCCTCGCCGGGACGGGAATACGTCAAAGATGATTGAAGAAGTCCTAGGTGTACTGCGCGAAGAAGGAATCGATACCGAAGCGGTTCAGATAGGTGGAAATTCCGTAAGAGGTTGCACTGCCTGCAATGTCTGCTTCAAGACGAAGGATAGGAGATGCATAATAGACGGCGATTACGTCAATGGTTGCATCGAGAAGATGCTTGAAGCCGACGGTATCATCATTGGTTCTCCGACTTACTTTGCCGATGTGTCTCCTGAAGTGAAGGCTCTAATCGACAGAGTGGGAATGGTTGCTCTTGCTAATGATGCAATGCTTAAGCGGAAAGTGGGAGCCGCTGTCATAGCCGTTCGAAGAGGAGGCTCGGTACATGCTTTCGATTCAATTAATCACCTCTTCCTTATCTCTCAGATGATAGTACCTGGATCTTCATATTGGAATCTCTCAATTGCCTGGAAGAAGGGCGATTTTCAAGGCGACAGAGAGGGTATAAGAACTATGAAAACTCTTGGTCAGAATATGGCCTGGCTTCTGAAAAGAACTGCGGGGAACTCTTAGTATTTACGGAAAACCACTATTCCAGCAGGATCGTATAGATCCCGAAAGGTTCGTAGTTCAGAGAGAAGGTGCTATGAGAAACATCCAGCTCTTCTATCCTTTCCTCGAGAAGATTTGTGAGATAGGCCCTTTCAAAATCCAGAGTGCTCCTTATCACAGCTGTGCCTCTTGATCCTAACAGCTCACATACCCTGAGTATTCTACCCTTCCCATTCTCGGCGATCTTGAAGGCCATAATCCTTAAAGTCGACGCCTTCACTTCGAAGATCGGTGAATTCGCCCTGAAAGACCCCTTACTCGTAAGTAGTCTTGTATTAAGTAATTCTGCCTCTTGAACTGTCTTGAGCAGATCGCAACTTTCATGAGGAAAAACAGCGTATGTGAATTCGTGACGCCCTTCGTCTGCTGTGAAGTCGGGAAATACTGGAGATCTAAGCAAGTTAAGGGACACATTGCATCCTCTTACTCCGTAACCATACTTCCCGTCGTTCAATATCGATATACCGTAATCGTATTCTGATAGATCTACCCATCTATGACCGGGGACCTCAAAAGCCGCCTGTTCTATTACATCGTTTTCTGTTGTGGGTCGTGTAATGAACCCGCATGAAAGGTCATATCTTGCCTGTCTTGTGAGGACTTTCAAGGGGAACAAGGCTCTGAGCATTGTTCTTCTCATATGCCAGTCAACTGTGTTCTTTACCTCGACACGTCTTGAGTTTCTGTAAAGAGAAATGTCTTGGATTATCCTTGTCTTCCCCGCCTGAAAGACGCATCTGATTGTCTCTCTTATTGGGCCGAATTCAGTTTTCTTAATCACCGAAGGCTTCAGGCTCTCTGCGGTGTTACGATAATCTCTTTCGATGTCCCATGCGTCCCAGTAAGAGGGAATGTCTTTGAAAATCGCTATTGAGGCTTTTCCATCGAATACGTCTCTTAAGTGTTCTTTGTCATAAACACTTATTCCTTCTGCATCTACTTCAACAGTGAGATATTCGTTTTCCATCAACTTTGAGTCGTGATATTCTGTGTGCGGGTTCACGATCTCTTTATTAGAGAACTCTATTGTTACGAAGCCGGTGGGAGGAATTTCCAGCTCTGATAAGAACAAAGTATCACCGTTATCCAACAACTGGCAAGAGAATTCACCCGTAGGGCAAAACGGTTCTTTCGAACCCTGTGCAGTGAATTCAAGTTTCCTGCAGAAAGAACTCGGATTGAAGACTGTCAGTTTCATATTGTCTTCGTCCGTCAATCGATCAAAAGAGGCCTGAACCATTGACGATGTGGCTGAATGGACTTCATCCAGTTCGTTCAATGCGTCCTCATAAACCTCCTTTATTGATGAACCAGGCAGAATATCATGGAACTCATTCTGAAGGAGGATCCTCCATAGTAATTCGATCTCCCCGGGCTTATAGCCTGAGATTGCGCCAAGCATCTCCGCAAGTCTTAGCAAATCTTCACACTCTTTGTGAGCCATTTTGATTCTTCCCTGAGAGGTGTAAGTGCCACGGTGAAGCTCAAGATACAATTCGCCGTCATGTACGTGAAACGAGCGAGAGACCTCTTCTGCCCGCTTAAAGTAACTCTCAAAGCTTCTCATCACCAGTTCGGGCATTCCAGGCAGATCCTTGAGAAACCTGTAGTTTTCGATCATCTCATCTGTAGGTCCCCCGCCTCCATCACCATAGCCAAATGAAAAGACGGTTTCTGGGAACAAATCTTGGTCTTTGAAGTTCTTTGCAGTTGTCAGGATGTCTTTTGGTTCCAGAAGACCGTTGTATCCATTGGATGGATTCTTGAAGCTGTGGTAGATTACCTCAGAACCGTCTATTCCTCTCCACACAAATAGATCGTGGGGGAGGCTATTCTTCTCGTTCCAGGTCATTTTCGTTGTGAAAAAAGAGTCCATACCTGCCTTCCGGATAATCTGAGGAAGAATCCAGGAGAATCCGAAGACATCTGGAAGCCATACAGTGCTGCACTTTCTTCCAAAATGCTCCATGAAGAATCTTTGACCGTAGAGAAACTGCCTTACCAAAGATTCGCCGTTCAGCAGGTTGGTGTCACTCTCTACCCACATTCCACCCAGCAACTCCCAGCGACCTTCTTTCACAAGGAGCTGTATTTCCTTGAATAGACCGGGGTCTCTTTCCATTACATCTCTGTACATAGCAGCGGAAGACTGTGAGAAAATGTACTCGGGATACTTTTTTGCAAGCCTCACAGAATTGGAAAAAGTCCTGAGTATCTTTCTTCTAGTCTCCTCTAGCGGCCATAACCACGCGTAGTCAATGTGTGCATGACCAGAAAGCGTCATTGTAAGCCGACTAGGGAAGCGTCTCTTGAGATTTGCAAGTTCTTCTTCAACATTTCTCTCTGCTTCAGTGAATGTGTTGTGATCTTCTTCACTAAGTCGTTGACCTTCAGATCTAGTGAATTCCTCAGGCAGCCATACCGCCGATACCTCGCCAGAGATCTCCGGATCATCTAGAACTGCCTTCCAGTAGCTGGATGAATCTCTCGGGATTCTTATTCCGGCTAAGTTATCCGACAGAATTCTGTAGAGACTACTAGCGAGAACTTCATCATCAGTATAGGTGAAAAGCTCTATCAGATTTCTAAGCTTCCCTATAATTCGCTTGATATCTGAATCAACAATAAGTAGATCGGACTCTGAGAACACAGGTTCTTTGATACTGCTTCCAAAGAGCCCCTTGGGAACAACATCCGCTTCATAA
>NZ_DJHG01000049.1:19655-28565 GCF_002432955.1 Mesotoga sp. UBA5825
ATAAAGGACCACTTCGCCGGCAAAAACGGAAAGATCGAGCTCTCTGTGATGTGTATTGATCTCTCCATAGGTAATTCCATTGATTCTCACTAGTGATTCTCCACCAAACCAGTTTCTGAGAATGAGCTGCTCATCAGCATCAATTGGCGGGAGTTCGATCTCCCTTGAAAAATATACCGGAAAGCTATCGGGAGACCACTTGAACTCCGGGGAGACTCTTCTTGAATTGAAGGACCAGGAGTCGATTCTCTTCCTTTTTTTGATTGTGTATGGGTACATTTCACCGATGGACCGAAGAAACTTACCTCTAGCGCTTTCCTTAGAATAGTACATAGTGCACCTCTCCCTAACACATTTTCGGAGCTACACTCATTAGACCATAATGAACTGTAAGTAAAGAAACATGCCAAGAGTACGATTACCGAAAAACAGTGAGTGTCATATAGTGCCGGTTTCTATATCACGCTGGTATCTTGTAGTGTTGATTGATGTAGGAGGTGTCTTCGTTGCTTGATACTATGAGGTTTCTCGGATGGTTCAACTTTATTTTACTGCTCTTTAATACATCACTGTTTATTCTTAGGCGGTCAACCCTAAAACGCTCTTCAAAACTTGAAAACCCTCCGAGAGCGGCCTTCGTGAAGCAGGTTCGATTTCTTGCTATTGTTCACCCTTGGACTGGCTCTGTGCTTATGCTTTCCGCTTTATTACACGGATACCTGGCAACCGGCGGCTTCATTCTCTACAGCGGAAGCCTGGTCTTCTTAAGCGTCTTGGCCCAGTTCGTAGTCTACCTTCTGGGCAAGTACGTTCCTGCTATGAAGAATAAGTGGAGACCATTGCACAGAGCTCTGATGATCGTCACATGGCTCTCGTTCTTTCTGCATCTACTTGCTCCAGAGTTTATCTGGTTCCCGATAATCTAGTCTTTTTCAATCAGCGATCTGACAAAGGGAATGACAATCTCCAGAAAAAGAGCTGGACTTTCCTCTTGTGGGAGATGGCCGGTTTCGGGAAGGATGAAGAGCTCGGCAGAATGCAACTCTTCGGCCAGTCTAATTGAGTCCTGCACAGGGACAATTCTGTCAGAGCCGCCAGTAATGACTAGAGATGGGATTCTTACGCTCTGTACCTTTGAGGAGTCATAAGGTCTTCTTGCGAGTGTAAGTTCCCAGAGAGCCCTGTCCCAGTTTGATGCCTTAAGCGGCTTTCTGTAACCTTCACGTATTTCATCAGTCAGTCTTTCCGGATCATACCACGCCATTTCCAGGATACTGTCTGAGTTTCTCAAGAGAGTTCTCGAGATAAGCGGCCCCAAATGCCTTCCCTGAGGAGTGCTCGTAAGTATCTTGAACAAGAAACTGTCTGTGTCTTCTGTGTAGATCGCCGCGTCAACCAGGACAAGGCAAAGCACTTTTTCTGGGTGTTGAGCCGCGACTTCAAGAGCTGTAAGCCCTCCGGCCGAGTGACCAACGAGCACTGCCTCTTCGAATCCCAAATATTCCATAAGCGATACTGTTAACTCAACCTGTCCTTCCAAAGAGTATGGGTTGAAAGAACTGATATCCTCGCCAAGTGGTCTTGAGGTCAGGCCAAATCCAGGTCTGTCGAAAGCAATAACAGAGAACTCTTCAGAGAGAGGACCGATCACTTCTCTCCATGAGAAAGTGCTTGCTCCGAATCCATGTAGCAGCATTAAAAGGGGTTTGCCTTCTCCTTTTGCTTTGTAGTGGATGTCTGCATTATTGATCGTGACGAACATACTGTCTTCATCGGCTAGAAGCCTTGGGACCACAGTATTTTCAAGATCGCTCACCGGTATTAAAAAAGGCGCGATCAGCAGTATTGAGATCAGCGAGGTCATGATGAGCAAGGTCTTCATTTTCTTGCCTCTGAACTGTGAATTGAAGCGAAGGCCTTATTGACAAGCTGCTCGGCATCAACACCATCTCTCGGGAGCAATACAAATCCCGCCCTTAGTTCCATAGAGAACTCGCCACAGTTTTCTTGCCAGATTTTGAATGCGTTGAGGGCCTTTCGAAGTATTGTGCTGGCATTTCTGTAATCCTTCAGATCTTCAGCTAGAAGTAGAAACTCTCTTCTTGAGAATCTGCAGAGCGTGTCATTCTTTCTAATCCCTCTCACCAGCGAGTGTGCCATATCGATTATCGTTGATTCTTCGATACTCGATACCCCTCCTTTGCTCACAAACTCGAAGGCAGCGACCATAGAGGAGGAGTTATTTCTTCTGCTCCTGAATAACGCCATGTTAACTCTATCTCTGAAAAGCACGTAATTTGGAAGACCGGTTTCGCCGTCGAAGTGAGCCAGTTGGGAGATAGTTTGTTCGGCCAGCTTCAGGTCGGAGATATCTTCAACCACGAAGAGAAAGAAGACTCTCTCCGACACCGACAGTCTCTTTACATAATACCTTAACCACCTTCCAGCACGTCTAATGTGATGAAACTCCAATGAGTCCTCGCTTGAGTGCTTAACTTCTCTTATCTTCTTCGAGATCTCTTCTTTGATGTCTTCTATCATGATAGACGCAGCGTTGTTTGCAAATACCGTATTTGAGTGTTCATCGATAATCGCTATTCCATCTTCAATTCCCATTAGAGCTTCGAGAAAAAGATCCGGAATATTCTCAGAGAGATTATCCAGTCTCATTATCACACCACCTTTGTACTGCACGTACTTATCGTAGCCTCAGTCATATTGTAACCTCTGTTAGTAGGAATAAGGTATCTGTTCAGAAAGCTTAATCATGAAACAGATGCAGGCGAGAGATCTCCGCACTTGTCGGTATAATGGTACTGATGTCTTAATATTGGAAAGGAGGAGCGGATATTGAAGAAAAGAGCTGCGTTAGCCATGGCTTCCCTGTTGTTGATTGCACTCCTTCTCCTGCAGGCATGCGACCGCTCAAGACTTGTCACTACGGTTACCTCGGTAATTGATGGTGATTCCGTTACGGTGAAGGCGCTAAACGGCACTGTAAGGCTTATAGGAATAGATGCGCCGGAAACTAGATCAGGCAGCAAACCAGCGGGCCAGTTTGCCGATGAAGCGAAAGATTATCTGGAAATGATAACACGCGAGAGTGGAAAAGTTACCCTTGAGCTTCATGGAAAGGATACATACGGCAGACACCTTGCGTATCTTTTTGACTCGGAAGGTACCTTGATAAATTCTGATATAGTTAGGCAAGGTTTGGCCAGACCTCTTACCTATGAGGACACGTCCCATTATTCATCTGAGATAAGGAATGCTTACAGAGAAGCTTTCAGGAGTAGAAGGGGGATCTTCACTTTCTATGATCAGTCTCCTGTATTTGATGCTTCAATTGTGAGAGGAAATCTCTATTCTTACCAGTCAGGGGGTTTTTTGGGAAGAGTGATCTGGGTGGAATTCGAAGTAACGTCGGTAAACGGTCTCACCTTAGTGGGCGATGACATTGTGGTTCGAATCAGGTCAGAGGAGGCATCGCTTTTCGCGCTCGATCAGGCAGATCTGCAGGTGCTCTATAGAAAGAGGATCAGAGTCTATGGAGAAGTCTGGCAGGATACTTCTGGTAAGGCTTTGATGCTGATCAGAGACCCGGGAATAGAGATCATAGGAGTAGCTCAGCTTGCAAAGACTCTTCCTCTTTTACCATTGGGGGCTTTCTGAAGCTCTTCACAAGAAAATGCTGCAAACCAAGAATTGACAGGAAGTGAGAAATGTGCGAAAATGTAGTGCAAATGATTTGCGCGAATTGTTTGCCTATAGGAGGTGCCCTTTGAAGAGAATGACATCACTCAGAAGAGAAGTTCTGGAGATCATAGATAAATCTGAATTGCCGTTGAGCGCTGATTCAATTCATGAAATGCTTGATGAAAAACCTAATCTCTCAAGCGTTTATAGAGGTCTTTCCTTTCTTGAGGACGAGGGTCTTATCCGCTCGATATCATTCGAGTGCGAGACTAGATTCTATTTCAGCAGTCAGAGGGAGCCAGTTCATTTTCTGCACTGCAAGAAATGCCACAAAACTAAGCCTTTCTATGAGTGCTTTGTCGATTCTTTTGCAAAGAGAGTTGCGGAAAACCGAGATTTTACGATTACTAACCATGTGTTTTACTTCATTGGAATCTGCGGGGATTGCAGGAGAAAGATCGTCTCCGATGTTGAGGAGGGCAGAGTATGACAAGAAGAGTAATATTGATTCCTTTTCTGCTGATTACATTACTTTCGGGTACAGTTTTTTCGCTCAGGATAGTTGCAACGATTAATCCCTACTATTTGATTGTAAAGGAAATCGTGGGTCAAAATGCTCAGGTAGATCTTCTTATAGGGCCGGGTCAGAACCCCCACATTTTCTCTCCAAAGATCTCTGACATAAGAAGACTGGATGGAGCGGACCTGGTAATAGCAAACGGCCTAGATCTTGAGATTTTCCTGGAAAGACATCTGGACGATCTCGCCTCCCGAGGCAAGACGGTTGTGTACATTGGGAATCTCTTGCCCAAGGAGCTTATCATGGAGAAAGAAGAGCAGAACGAAGAACACGAACATGACCATCACGTGAATCCTCACATTTGGCTTGATCCAGTGATTCTTACTGATTACGTTATACCCTTTCTAGTTGAAGCGCTCTCAGAAATCGCACCAGAGAAATCTGGGTACTTTTCAGCGAATGCTGCGCAGCTTATTGATGATCTGCAGGAGTTCGATGAAGAGGCAAATTCATACCTTGAGAAGTTTCGTGGAAGCGTAGTCATTGTTGCACACCCCAGCTTTACCTATTTCTTCAGAAGATATGGATTGAGACTCGAACCGGTTCTAGAAGGGATAGGAGATGAGCCTACAATAGGCGAGATAAAGAAACTTGTCGATTTTGTGAGGGGCGAGGAAGTTGTTGGTATCTTTGCGGAGTACCAGCACTCTAAGAGAGCCATAGATATTCTGACGGCCGAGACATCTGTAAGACATGGGGAGCTTGACAGTCTTGGAATTTCAATGAGCGGCATCATCGAGCTGTTGCAGTGGAATCTCGGAGAGATCAAGAGGGTCTTTGATGGAGAGTAGAATCCTAAGAGTAGAGAGCTTGAGCTACAAGATCGGCAGCCACTGGATCCTGAGGGACGTGTCTTTCGAAGTGTCCAGAAGAGAATTCGTAGGAATAATTGGTCCAAACGGTGCCGGAAAGACAACGCTAATTAAAGCGATCGTTGGTGATCTGAGCGACTATTCGGGGAAGGTGTCTGTTTCAGCGAAAATTGGATACTTGTCTCAGAGCCCCGAAAGAAAGCGAGACTTCCCAATAAGAGTTAAGGAAGTGGCCGCGATGGGTCTCTATGGAGAGCGCGGAATCCTGAAACCCCTGAGAAAGTGCGATTGGAAGAAAGTTGAGGATCTTCTAGAAAGGGTAGGTATATATGATCTGAAGGAAAGGAGAGCCGGTACACTCTCCGGCGGCGAGTATCAACGGCTGATGCTTGCGAGGGCATTGGCATCAGAACCGGAGTTGTTGATACTGGACGAGCCTGAAGCCGGTGTGGACGAAATGGGAAAAGCCTCCTTTTACAGGTTGCTTGAGTCACTAAAGAACGATAAAAACATGGGAATACTTATGGTGAGCCATGATATTGGAATGGTTTTTGAAGCTTGTGATACTGTGATGTGTATTAACAAGACCCTTCATTGCCACACATCTGCTGACAAGATACGACCAGAAGAACTGCAATCAGCTTTTTCTGGCGACCTCGACCTTTTCATAAGATCGAGAGATCACTTCGAAAGGGAGCACCACTTATGATTCAGGATTTTGTGAAGGACATCATAAGCTACGGTTTCCTGAGAAACGCATTAGTGGCCGCCATTCTCGTAAGTTCACTAACTGGAGTGTTCTCGAGTGTGGTTGTGCTAAGAAGGATAGAGTTCATTGGAGATGGTGCAGCTCATGCGACATTTGGAGGAATTGCTTTCGGCCTACTTCTCGGAACGGATTATTTGCTTATGGCGGCAATTACCGCCGTTGTCTTTGCAATTGCCGTAAGCTACTTTACCAGGAGGAACAAGTTGTCCGAAAGCAGCGTAATCGGAATGCTCCTTCCTCTTTCGATGTCTCTGGGAGTAATCGCGCTTTCATTTGTAAGAGGATACACACCGGATGTGATGGGCCTGTTCTTCGGGAACATCCTGATGGTTACTTCTGAAGACGTTTGGCTGCTTATCGCAGCTAACCTTGTCGCTATGGCCTTCTTCACGATATTCTACAGAGAGCTTCTATATTACTCGTATGACGAGGGAATGGCGAAGCATTACGGTGTGCCTGTTGGGGCCATTCACTATGCAGTCCTAGTAGGAATCAGCTTGAGTGTTGTAAGCTCAGTCAAGATTGCAGGAATTATACTGGTTACGGCATTTCTGGTCATTCCGGCAGTGGCCGCGAAGCTTATCGCTCGCTCATTCAGAAGTATGATCGTTTTCTCTGTGAGCCTGGCAGTGGTAGCTAGCATAATAGGCATATTCGTTTCTTATGCGCTTGATATGCCTCCCGGACCGGTAATCGTAGTTGCACTATTCTTGGAATTCTTGTTGTCAGCTTCTTTGAAGAGGTTTATTGGAAAGGAATCTTGAAAGATACGACTATCAGATGCGCAATAGTACAAACTTGGTCGATTGCAGGTGGAGTTGAGAAAGATAGATATATGATCCGAATAGTTGGTGAAGCTTGTTGTACAGTGGGAATTGAGTAGAGAGCTTGGCGGCGAAGGGAGAAATGACATGAAGATAACTGTTTTGTGCAACGACAAAGCTCTTAAAGGGTTTGAGTCTGAACACGGTATCTCTTTTTACATTGAATCAAGCAAAAAAAAGTACTTGTTCGATACCGGATCTACAGACGTTGCTGTTAAGAATGCAGCGAAACTTGGTATAGATTTGTCTGAGATCGAAATGATTATCATCAGCCACGGTCACTACGACCATCTTGGAGGTTTAGAGAGCGTACTTCGTGAGTCTGGAGGAAAGAGAGTACTGATTGGTGAAGGTGGTTTTGAGCCGAAGTAT
Organism: Mesotoga sp. UBA5825; assembly: GCF_002432955.1. NCBI lineage: Bacteria > Thermotogati > Thermotogota > Thermotogae > Kosmotogales > Kosmotogaceae > Mesotoga > Mesotoga sp. UBA5825. The sequence continues at coordinate 26,709 of NZ_DJHG01000049.1, forward strand.
AGCGGTAAAGTGGAGTCAAGTCCCAAAATTAATAGAGCAGAATTCGAAGAGCTTGGGGCGTCAGTAGAAAATGTATGCTCTTCGAAGGAGATTGAAAAGGATCTCTATGTAATGACCGCAGCGCCTTTTGCCACAGATGAGAGGCCTGAGGAGAAACATAACAAGGTTGATGGCAGAAAGCAAACTCGCGATTTCTTCGGTGATGAGCTTTCTCTTGCTCTTGTCGAGAGCGGTATTGTAACGGTAATAACCGGTTGTTCTCACAGGGGTATTGGAAACATAATCAAGCAAGCCTCTGAGTATGGAGAGGTGAAGGCTGTGGTTGGGGGCCTACATTTGCTTCACAAAACAAAGGAGGAGCTTGATGGGATTTTCAACTATTTAGAGGGATTTAAGATTGAGAAATTCCACATTGGGCACTGTACAGGGGATGAAGTTATAAAGGCAATTGAGCGAAGGTTTTCTGCCAAAGTCTGTGAGCTTCGAGCCGGAGAAACCTTTGAGTCTCTTATATAACAGTGTAAGACTATTACCGTCAAATCATGAAGTAGCAAATTGGGAGGTCGAAGAAATGGACAAAACGATGAACTTTGAGTATTTTCTGCCGACAAGGATTGTCTTTGGTGTGGGTACGGTGAATAAGGTAGGCAAACTAGCCAGAAATCTGGGCAAGAAGGCAATGATAGTAACAGGAAGAAGTAGTACGAAGAAAACAGGTCTTCTTGATGAAGTGATCTCGATCTTGGAGAAAAGTGGAATCGAAAGTGTTGTGTTTGATGATATAGTACCTAACCCACTATCATCAACGGTCGACAAAGGCGCCGAAATTGCCAACAGAGAAAAATGCGATATGGTCATAGGTCTTGGCGGAGGCAGCCCAATAGATTCGGCAAAGCTCATTGCAGTGGTGGCCAAAGATGGTGGCCGATGTTGGGAGTACACCGGATCTGGAGGAGGAAGAGTTCCGAAAGCTGCGCTCCCTATCATCGCCATTCCAACAACTCACGGAACAGGAACCGAGTCTGACCCCTTTGCGGTTGTGACGAACAGTGAAACCAACGAGAAGATAGGCGTTGGATTCGACCAGACTTTTCCTGTCATTTCCGTTGTGGATCCTGAGGTTATGAAGACCTTGCCCCCCTATCAGACGGCAGCTACCGGCATGGATGCCTTCTATCATGCAATTGAGTCGTACATAAATACAAATCATCAACCGACATCTGATCTTCTCGCGATGGAAGCAATGGCGCTTATAAATCACTATTTACCAATAGCATACACGGATGGGAATAATATTGAAGCCAGGACTGCTCTTGCCTGGGCGAGTACTGCCGCCGGCATTTGTGAAACACTATCGGGCTGTATTGCAAACCACTCATTAGAACACCCAATAAGTGCTCATTACGATGTTACACACGGTGCGGGGCTTTGTGCTACAGGACCTGCCTTCTTTGATTACATCAGGCCTCATACAAAAGAGAGACTGGCGCGAGTGGCTCAGATAATGGGAGCTCCAGGAAGCGTGATAGATATCAACAGGCTCTCTGAAATGTCAATAGAACTCATTCATAGGCTTCAGAAAAGTGTAGAAATCGATATCACTCTTAAGGAGCTTGGAGTCGAGAGATCTATGCTTGGCAGATTAGCTGAAGACGCAATGAGAACAATGGGCGGATTGGTTGAGGTGACTCCAGGAGACCTGAAGACCGAAGACTTGAAGAAGATTCTGGAGATGTCTTATTGATAGAGAGTTCGCCGTAAAGATCCGTTCAACGCTGTGAAGAACCGTCTTCCGCCGTCCAAGAACATGACCGTCCTTCGTGAAGATCAGCCGAGAAAGAGCGTTGTCGAGAGCTT